>CAZLGP010000227.1:0-14562 GCA_964558905.1 uncultured Thermoanaerobaculia bacterium
GCTAGTTGCCGCTGTCCTTCCGAGCCGCACGCGTGTTGCCGTCAAGGAGAGCGGCGACTAGGCCGGCACGGCCGGCTGCGCTGGTTGGCCAAGCCTTGGGCACGCCTGTCGCTCGAAGCTCAGTTTCTGCCGCCCGCCGGCGACTAGTGCCCCTTCAATCTTATTTCTGTGGGTGATTTGCGAGCGCCGGCGGGTCGGATGCGAGGCGGCGCGACGCAGGCGATGCGGGACATCGTCGAGGAGCGCCAACGAGCACACGGCCCGCCGCCGCCGCAAAGCGCCTACAGAAATAAGATTGAAGGGGCATTAGCCTCGCCGCACTCCACACCTTCCCCGGTGCGAGCGCCGGTCCTGCACGACCGCCCAAACCAGCTCGAGATCGACTCCGACGGAGCGGGAGCACAACGCGAGCATTGGGCCGCGAGCGCGGTCCGGAAGGCGTCTACCGGCTGTCCCGCTTGAGAATCTCGCGCGCCCGGGCCGGAAGAGGCGCATCGATCTGCGCCGCCAGATCGAGCAAATCGCCGTGCCCGGGCACCTTCTCCAGGCTCTTCGATACCAGTCCGCGGGCGAGCTCGAGCTGGCCGCGCCGCTGTGCCAGACTCGCACGAACGAAGACCAGCTCCGGCCCGTCGAGCGCGGGATGCACGACCAGGCGATCGAGCCGGTCTTCGGCCTCCGAATCGAGGAATCGATCCAGCATCAACCGATGCCACATCGAGAGATTGCGCGCCCGGTCTTCGCGCACGCGTGAGGCCGGTCTCCAGGACGGCTTCGGGAGTGCCTGATCCCGACGGGCGGCCTCGTCGAGCGCCTCGAGGTAGCGATCGGCAAACGTGATCCAGGCATCGTCGGTGCGCAACATCCCGGCGATCACGCCGGCGAGCGACGTCTCCATTTCCGCCACTCGGCCGAATCCATGGGTCCACCCATACGCCGCTTCCCATCGAATGAGCTGAGGTGCCGCCTGGCCGGCGAAGGCCGGGAATCCCTCGCGCTCGAGCAGGCGCGTCCAGAGCAACTGCGCCGCATCCGAGACCACGAACCGCGCCGCTTCCACCGGATCCTCGGAATGAAAATAGACGAAGTCGCGCAGCTCGCACGCAAAGTCGATCAGGCCCTCCAGGGCGGCCGCCGCGGTGCGAAGATCCTCGGCCGCCAGCGATGCCCGAGCATCCGTGGCAAGCCGCTGAAACGTGAATCGCCACCGGCTCCGTTCCCGTGGCGAGACCCGGCGATCGCCGCCCATGTAAGACCCCGAACGCGCCAGCGCCACGAAATCCGTCACCTCGTCCAGGACCAACTCCGGGTCGGGAGTTTCGGCACGCTTTTTTTTTGCCGGCGTGGCCGGATCGGGATCGAGCTCCGTCTCGATGCGCTCCCGGATCACGTCCGTCCCACGCCAGTAAAGACTCCAAAGCGCCTTCCGCAGACGCGCGTCGTCGAGTGGCGCCAACTTCTCGAAAAACTGCTCGCGGTCCATCCGTTTCATCGCGCCCGCGAGCATACCAGTCGGGGTTGGGCTGGAGGTCAAGGCGGCGGAGTAAGATGACGCCGATGCCGGACCCTGCGCGACACTCGGCGACCTACGACGACCTGATCCGGGTTCCTGAGCATCTGGTCGCCGAGATCATCGATGGCGAGTTGATCACGTCCCCGCGTCCGGCCAGCCGGCATGCACGGGCGTCGTCGATCCTTGGAGGGAAGCTCGTTCCACCCTTCGATCAAGGAGACGGGGGGCCGGGTGGATGGTGGATCGTCGATGAGCCGGAGCTTCATCTCGGCCCGGATGTCATTGTGCCGGACCTCGCCGGCTGGCGCCGTGAACGGATGCCCGTCTTCCCCGATGCCGCGTGGTTCGACCTCGCGCCCGACTGGGTGTGCGAAGTGGTCTCTCCTTCGACCGGCCGCGTCGACCGGGTACGCAAGATGCCGAAATACGCGGCGAACGAGATCAGCCACCTCTGGCTCATCGAGCCCGTGCTGCAGACCCTCGAAGTCTTCCGACTCGACGCCGGTACCTGGCGCCTGGTGGCGACGCATGGCGGCGACGAAGTCGTCCGCGCCGAGCCCTTCGACGCGATCGAGATCCGGCTCGACGCCCTCTGGATTCCGTAAAGGGACGCGTCGCCCACGAGGCGCGCGCTCCGGTCGCTCGGCTTGCTCGTGACGCGATCTGCTGGTCGGTGGATTGTGCGCCTATCGTATCTGCCTGCGCAGACAGAAGAGGAGATCGCGATCGTCGGGTCCTATCCCCGCCCAGATCGCGTCGATGGTGGCGATCACGAGATTCTCCAGAGAAGTTGAAAGGGCCCGCGCGGAGGGCTACTTCCCCCACAATGCGCGCACCGGCACGGCGAACATCCCGTCCCCGAAGCTCGCCGAGACTTCTCCGTCGTACAGGACCACGCCGGCGGCGAATCGCTTCCCGCTGGCCTCCTTCAGCTTTCGCAAGCCTCGGAAATCGGCGGCCATGACGGTCGCCGCAGCCTTCACTTCCACACCGGCGACGGCGCGCGCGCCGCGCTCGATCACGATGTCCACCTCCGCTCCGTCCTTATCGCGGAAGTGGAAGAACTGCAGGGCCTCATCGCGCGCACTCGCCTCGCGCCGCAGTTCCTGGAAGACGAACGTCTCGAGCATCTGTCCGAGGAGTTTTCGGTCACCGGTCAGGGTCTCCTCGCCGGCATCGACCAGCGCGCACGCGAGGCCGGTGTCGCCGAGGTGCACCTTCGGCGTCTTGATCAGACGGCTCAGCCGGTTGCTGTGCCACGGCGGCACGATGTCCAGGAGGAACACCCGCTCGAGCAGCGTGACGTAGTCGCGGATCGTCGGCCGGCTCAGCTCGAAGGGTGCGGCGATCTCGCTGACGTTGAGCAGACGCGCCGTCTGGGCGGCCGCAAGGGAGAGGAGGCGGGGCATGGCGTCGAGCGCGCCGATGCGAGCGAGGTCGCGCACGTCGCGCTCCACGATCGCCTGGACGTAGCTGCGATACCACGCCGCGCGCCGGTTCGGCTGTCGCGCGAGAGCGGCGGGATAGCCGCCGGCGACGATCCGCGCCGCGAGCTCGCGTCCGAGACGCACCGACGTGCGGATCTTGAGGAACATTCCCGGCCAATTGAAAGGTTTGAGTCCGGCCAATTGAAAGGTTTGAATTCGGCCAATTGAAAGTTTGAGCGCGGCTGAGCGGTAGCGCCGGGACCGGGCGCTCCGCGGGGACAGCGATCACGTTCGCGGTATTCGGTACCATTCCGCGCCATGCCTGAACGGCTGGAGGCGACGGTGCGGCGCGTGCGATTTCACAATCGTGAGACCGGCTTCACCGTTTTGATCGGGCGGCGCGACGACCCGTACGAGGACGTCACGATCGTCGGATCGTTCCCGCTGGTCGATCCCGACGAGGCGATCGTCGCCCTCGGCGAGTGGCGCGAGGATCGGAGGTACGGGCGGCAGTTCGTGGCGGAGTCGCTGTCGCCGGTGATCCCGACGAGCCGGGACGGGATTCAGAGGTACTTTGCCGCCGGGCACGTGAAGGGAGTCGGCGCGGCGCTTGCCGCGCGAATGCTGGACCGCTTCGGCGTCGAGCTCTTGCAGGTCATCGACGACGACCCGCAACGCCTGCTGGAGATCCCCGGCATCGGCAAGGGAACAGTAAAGAAGATCGCCAACAGCTGGAACGCGCAGCGCGGGGTGCGCGACCTCCTCGTGTTCCTCGCGCAGCACGGGCTCGGCGGCGCGCGCGCGTTTCGCATTCAGAAACAATACGGCCCGCACGCGGTGGCCCTGATCCGCGAGAACCCCTACCGGCTCGCGGCCGAGATTCGCGGCATCGGCTTCCACACGTCGGATGCCATCGCCCGCAGCCTCGGCTTGGACGAGAAGTCGCCCGACAGGGCGTTGGCCGGGCTGCGTCACGTGGTCGGTCAGGCGCGCGAGCATGGCGACTGCGGGATCGCGGCCGAGGAGGCGGCGCTCGAGGCGGTGGCGCTGCTCGGCGTGCCTCGGGAGATCGTCGACACGGCCGTCGCGACGGCGTTGGAGAACGGCGAGTTTGTGGCGGAAAAACAGAACGGGCGCATCGTGCTCTTTCCGCCGTATCTTCATCGCGCGGAGACGCGGATCGCGGATGCGCTCCTCGCGCGCACGGCCAGCGCACCCGACTGGTGGCCGGTCGACGTCGGGAAGGCGACGGCCCTCGCCGCCGCCGATGCGGGGTTCGCACTCGATCCCGAGCAACGTGACGCCCTGGAGATGGTCCTGCGGTCGCGAGTCTCGGTCATCACCGGCGGGCCCGGCGTCGGCAAGACGACGCTGGTCAATGTCGTGCTGGCGATCTTCCATGCACTCGACCTGAAGGTCGCGCTGGCCGCGCCGACCGGGCGCGCCGCGAAGCGTCTCAGCGAGAGCACCGGCGCGCCGGCGCAGACGCTCCACCGCCTTCTGGAGACGAGCGCCGACGGCGGCGGCTTCGGGCGCAACGAGGAGAATCCGCTCGATCACGACGTCGTCATCGTCGACGAGACCTCGATGGCCGACGTGCCGCTGTTCGACGCCCTGTGCCGGGCCATGCCCGCCGAGGCGGCGCTGGTGCTCGTCGGCGATGCGGACCAGCTCCCGTCGATCGGTCCCGGCCAGGTGCTCTACGACGTCATCGCCTCGGGGCGCATCCCGGTCGTACGGCTCACGCGCATCCACAGGCAGGCGGCGGAGAGCGACATCGTCGTGAACGCGCACCGCATCAATCGCGGCGAGAGTCCGCGCTTCCGCCCCCGCGGCGAGAAGAGCGACTTCTTCCTCTTCCAGGCCTCGACCGCCGAGGAGGCGTTGCAGCACGTCGTCGAGTTGGTGCGCGAGAAGCTCCCCCTCCGCTTCGGGCTGAAGGCGCTGCGCGACGTGCAGGTGCTCTCGCCCATGCGCAACGGAACCGCGGGCGTCCACGCGTTGAACGCCACGCTGCAGCGCGTGCTCAATCCGCCCGAGCGCCACAAGGTCCGCATCGACCGGCCCAATCAGATCGTGTTTCTCCGCGGCGACAAGGTCATGCAGACCGAGAACAACTACGACAAGTCCGTCTTCAACGGAGACGTCGGCGTGATCGCGAGCATCGACACCGACGCGCAGACGTTCGCCGTCGACTTCGGCGCGGAGACGATCGTCGACTACACCTACGACGAGGCCGACCAGCTCACCCTCGCCTACGCGACCACCATCCACAAGTCCCAGGGCTCGGAGTACCGCGGCGTGATCCTGACTCTGCTGGGCCAGCACCGGATCATGCTGCAGCGGAACCTTCTCTATACCGCCGTGACCCGCGGGAAGGAGGTCGTGGTCATCGTCGGCGATCGCCCGTCGATCGAGTGCGCGGTCCGTACGAGTCGTGCCGGGGAGAGGGTCACGCGACTGGGACACCTGCTGCGCGGCGCGCCGCCAATCCGGCGGGCGCGATGACGCACGGCGTCTGCCTCGGCGGACCTCGTCACCGGGCTCCGCGACCTCCGCGAGAAATGGTCCGGCCTTTGCGGAAAACAGTCGACGACCTCACGGAACTGGTCGACGACCTCACGAAAGCGGTCGGCGACCTCACGAACGAGGTCGAACGACCTCACGCACAAAGTCCAACGACGTCGCGAACAAGTGCAGCAACCTCGCGGACAAGGTCCAACGACCTCGCGAAAATCGTCGATGACCAGATCGATGCAGTCGTATGACCTCACGCGAGGGCACATTCACCGCACCGAAATGGTCCACGACCTCACGCACGCGGAACGAAGATCGTGTCTCGACGACTCCTCCATCGCACCGGATCCAGTCGTCGACCAGTTCCGTGAAGTCGGCGACCAATTCACCGAGGTCGGCGACCATTTCCGCGAGGTCGCCGGACCATTTCCGCGAGGTCGGCAGACTATTTCTGCGAGGTAGGCAGACCATTTCCATGAAGTCGCCGGACTCTTTCCGTGCGGTCGCCGGATCTTTCCGTGAGGTCGCCGGACTGCTTCAGTAAGGTCGGCGACCACTTCCGCGAGATCGCCGAACTCCTTCCGTGAGGTCTCGCGACCGGAAACGTGAGGTCCGCGATGCGTTCCGTGACCTTCGCGGACTGGAACGTGGGTCAGTGGCCCTCAGACGTGAGTAGTCCCCGGCAACAAGGTCAGGCAGACCGGGAAGAAACACGCCCCAAACGGGACTCCCGTCAGTCGCCGTGAGCCGCCACGAGGACGCGGTTGCCGACTCCGTCCTGATAGTAGATTCGTTTCGTGCGGCCGTGGAGGTAGTGAAACACCACCAGATAGGCCCAGATGGCCATTGCGCCCGTCAGCACCATCTCTTCCGCGTCGACGGGCATGCGCTCGAGATTGGCGACGATCACCGCGATGGCGGTCTCCGGAGGTGTGCGGAGGTTGAGCTTCCCCGCCTCGAGCCGGACATCGAGTCCGGCGTAAAGGATCTCGTTCTGTAGTGAGAGATCGAGCAACATGCGATCAGCCGACACCACGGATTTCGGGGTTGGTCACCAGGTCATAAACGAACGGGTCGTGGGGATGAATCGTATCAATGTACTGCGCCAGAATCTCCCCTCGGAGGGTCGCAGCGGCGGCGACGAAGCTGACCGGCTTCTTGCCGCCGGTGAAATCGATCATGATCTGCGACGCGGAAACCTCGTCTACGGCAATGAGCTGATGGAGGAGATCGGTCATCGTGGACGAGAGCGCGTTGATGTCGTTGAAGTCGACGCCCTGCTCTCGTCCGAGAGGCTCCTTGCCGGCATCGAGAATGGCCAGGCACCGGTCGCGCTCCGCCCAGACGCCGATCTTCAGATCCTGAAAAGCGGGATAGCGCCGTACGCAGTCCAGAAACGACGCCGCCTGAACGATCGAATCGGGTGAGCAAACGAGCACCACCTGCCGGAGGGTCCGCTGATGTTCTCGGATCGCCCGTAGCGGCATCTCCCACGGCCACGGTGGAATTCTCCTTTCCTCGTCTTCTTTCGCCGTCTTCGCTTCGACCAGCGCTTCGAGATCGGCCTCGAGGTTCGGGGGATCGGACCATCGAACGTATTCGCCAGTAGGGCGGCAGTCCTGGCCGATGTGCTTTGCGGGTCTCACGTTGGACAGAGTCAGGATCAGATGACTACGCCGGGCCCAGTCGCCCATCGGCTGCTCCCGGACGGTGTGCACGATGAGCACCTGATCGCGATCGGTCGCAAGGAACCAGACCGCTGTACCAAGCGCGAGGCCGTAGACGATCGCAAGGACCCAGGAGAAGTGATCGAAGCTCCGGAAGGCGATGACCCGGTGAACCGCGGTTGCAAAACCGTACAACGCCAGCACGGCCAGAGCAGCCCAGATCCACGGCACGAGTCCCTTGGCGCGGACGATCTCCTGGGAACGGCTGGGCAACCGCGAAGAGTGCGGGTTCGCAAACGCCTTATAGAAAACGAAGGTACTTCCGAGAAACAACGACACCCATCCGAGCACACTCCAAATCGTCCCGTGACTTGCGTGGCTCATGGCCGGGGCCGGCCATATGCCCTCGAGCCACTCCACCAGCGAAGCGCCCGCGGAGTGGCTGCTGATCGCGACGAGCAGGGCCAAAAGCCAGAGACCGCGTTCCCGATGCGCTCCAGTCGAAGACGATGAAGCGCGCGTGCCGCCGGAAGGCTCCGAGTTAGTGATCATTGGTTGCTCCATTGCAGTTGCGATTCTCGCGAGCCCCTCGGCGGACAAGAGCTTCGAGACCCGATCGTCAAGTTTGTGAGCAAGAGTCGCCTCCGCGCGTGCGGTGCGATCCCTCACAACCGTGGATGCACGATCATGGGCGCACCTCGACGATCCTGCGATCGTTCCCGATTTCGATCACGATCACAGTCGCGGTCACGGGCCGCCGGCTGTTTCTGACCTGGGCGAGCATGTCGGCCGTAATGACATTTCGAACACTTTGCGGCTTCGCATAAGCTTTGAGTCCCCCATGGTGCGCATGGAGTGTTCCGCTACCACGGTCCAGCTCCAACACGGCGCCTGCCCATTCGAGGCGTTTCTCTTCCAGACCCGATCCGGGTTTCGGCGTCGAGCCTGGAACCCCTGCCTTGCCACTGGGAGCGAAATCGTCAAACCACCCGTATCCTGACGACGTCTTCCCTCCGATCCCGACCCAGTCGAGGGCGAGCTTCAGCAGAGCTTCAATGTAGCGCACGGTGTCGGCGTCGAGCGGTGTCCGTCGCCGCGGCCCGAACCAGAAGCGAATCGTCGTATTCGCCGCAACGCGCAGGAAATGAACCGGAATCGGATCCTCCCAGTCGCCTGCTTCGGCGTTGCGGCCGGAATAGTACTTTCCATAGTGAGGAGTCATGACGTCCAGCTCGAGCTTCGGCCACCTCACCGGATAGGCATCGAAGAACCGCACCGTGCCTGCCTGGTCTGCCGCCTCTCCTCCGTTTTCCGTTTCACGGCCGAACACGAGATCGACGCGCTGTCGCCAAAATTCCGACGAGCCGGGAGCGTCCGCCAGCTCGCCCTTCGCCACGAGTCCGGCCGCGTCGCGCAGCAGCCCCTTCACACTGGATCCGGGAATGAACGGGCATCCCGTGAAACGGTCGAGGTTGAAGCCGCACTCGGTCGGATTCCACCGTCCCAGACCGACGACCATCGGCGCCGAAGACGTTCGATCGATGCCCCTGGCGCGTTGTTGCGTCAGCGCCGCTTCACGACGGGCGGTGAACGGGTCGTATTCGCGGGGATCGCTGAAGCGCTCCACGAATGCGCGCAGAAAGGACGTCCGGCCTTCAGGGATGCCATGCTTGGGATCCGCCGGCGTGTGATGCCAGTGTGCGTCGTAGCCCGCATACCCTCGGTCGAACTGCAGCGAGAGATTGGGCGAGGGTCCGCGCGGACTACTGTGCCGGCTGGGGAGCGGCGACGTCATGCTTCCTTTCCTCCCTGTCCTTGCCAGCATCGCCGCGGAGGAACGCCTCCGCGAATTTCTTGAGCCAGACGGCGATGGCCCGGGCCTCGCGTGTTGCCGCGACGTATCGGTCCTGGAGCGGCTCGAAGCCGTCTCTCCCTGTGATCGCCTGCATCAGCGTCGGCACCTTCCCACCAGACTGCTGTGCATAGATGCCCGACTCCCGCAGCCACTCCTCGAGCCACTTGTGGATCTGCTGTCTGGCCTGGTTTTCCTGATCCGCCAGCAGCGATGCCGCGGTCTGTCCAAGGCCGCCCCAGTGGAGTTGCGCGGGAAGGTGGCGGAGCTCGATGAGGAACTTCTGTCGCTTCCCGCTCAACTGCGGGCTGGCGAGAACTCCCTCTACCTTGCCCAGGGCGAACTTCGCCCGCTTCTGGTCCAGTGTCGGTTTCGGCATGCACTACTCCTTCGCGGCACGACTTCACTTGAACAGGTATCGCTTGACCCACGTCACGCCCCGCCCAATGGTCTCGTCCCCTCCGAGGCGGATGGTCTCGGGAATCTGAGCGAAGGGAAAGGCGTCGGTGTCATTGCGCTTCAGCTCGCGCACAACGCAGGCGAAGATGGCATCCCGTGGGACGAGCTCCTCATTGAACATGTTGCCGCGATCGCCACTGGTCGTGTGCGTCTCTTCGTCGAGCCGGATTCTGGTGACGACCTCCGTGGCGCTCTCGACCAGCCATTCGAAGTCTTCATCGGAGACAGCCGCCAACCGCCTCGGAAAGATCGAGCGCGTGTACTCGAATGCCGGGTTCGCGGGCAGGAGCTGCTCGACCGCCGCAAGAACATCTTGCGGTGCGTCCGTCAAACTGACGGCCAGGTCTTCGAACAACGCCTCCCCTTTCAAATCGCCGGATGGGTTGCTCCATCCATGACCGCTACGGAGTGAAGGAATTTTCGGGGGCCAGTCCCTCTTCAATGCTCTGTAGGTCCTCTCCAGAACCATGGGGCAAGTCACCCAGGCGAACGGCACGCTCGACGTCCGCACCGGAAACGCGACGATGAAGCCGTCCCCGAAGGAGACCGTGCCGGGCGACGTGGCCTCGCTGTCTTTCGACTCCGCGCCGAAGTACACACTTCGCAAGCCGCCCCATTCATTCTCGGTCTCGTCTCGCAGCACGCCCTTGATGGTCGAGCCGGGAATGACCGGAAAGTGACTGTGGCGCTCGCGCTGGATGGGCAGGTCGACGAAACCGCCGCCCGACTCCGTTCCACAGTGCAGCGGCGTCTCCGTATACAGTCCCAGAACTCCCTTCGCCTCGAACGACCGGCTACCCATTGAACCTCCCTGGCCGATGTCCCGCGAGCATCAGCCCGTATCCTTCATTCGCCTGTTCCGACCACGACTCCAAAGGAGCGGGGCTGGCGCCGTCGATCCAGTAAACCGACCCTGCCGGCACCGCGCGTCGCAAAGCCTTGGGCCGGCGCTGAGCGAGATCCCAGCCACCCGCCAGAGCCGGGCCCGGGACCACCGCGCTCACCACGGTCCTTCCGGCTGGGATCGGGCCGCTGGCAAACAGGGCCGGCGTGAGGAGCGTGGTGACAAACCCCTCGGCTGCCGTATGGGGGACATTGAGTCCAGATTCACCCGAGAGCGCCGGACCACCTTCGATCCGAGCAACGCGATTCTCGCCTCCGAAGCGCGCTGCGAATCCCATCTTCAAATCACCTTCGCTGAGCTCGAACCCGAGGGCAACACCCCGCTCCAGGCGCACGAATCCAAATGTGTAGAGTTGATGCTCCGCGTGCGTGCGCCGGTCGGAGTCCAGACCGACGCCCGTACGGCTTTCGATCGTCCACAACTGCCGACCGGACACGAAGTGTTCGCAAGCGGGAATCCCACCCGCGATCCATTCCCGCATTCCTTCGACCGTCACGAACCAGCCGGCGGCCGACTCCGGATCCGCCTCGCCTGCCCAGAGCTTCCACTGTCCACCCGCAATCTCGTGTGGCGCCATTGGGGCGAGCTCGTGCGACCAGTTCCGTAACTGACGGCCACCGTCGATGGGACGCAGCCGCAAAGAGCCGACAACGCGGTCGTCCTCGGGCTGCCTTCCACGTTCGGTGAAGAGCCGGAGATCGAGTGGTGCGGGGAGCAGGATCTTCCCATCGCGAACGAGCCACGGACCTCGCAGCACCAGCGTGCCCGCGCTTCCCCACTCTCCGATCTCCCGTCGCAGTCGTTCGTCCAGCGCCCCCCACGTCGTCGCGCCGAGGGAATGAAGATCGACTCCCCATTCGAGAAGCCTCTGCGTGCGAACGAGGCCGTACAGTGTCGACGGGAAGGGAGGAAAGATCGAGCGGAGGTAGTGATCCGATCCGATCACGGACGGCTTGCCGTCCCGGAAGAACCAGACGTCTTCCTGCACCAGACGATAGCCCGTCCATTCCGCGCTGCTCACGCGCCGCCTCCCGCGGTGACACGGGCCACGCGCCGCCGTTTCGGAGCCACATCGATCGCCAGGAATCGTGCAATGCGCAGTGCCTCCACTCGCGGAACGCCGGCCGTGAAGAGCGGTGCCAGAAGAGTTGCCAACCTGCTCACATGCTGGCTGCTCCGCTCACCGCGGGACAGCCGCCACTCCAGCCACGTCTTCCATTGGGCCTCGGTCGTGAAGACGTCCGCCAGCAGGCGTTGCTCCTCGGCCAGGTAGAACGTCTGTCGCGAGGCCAGATACCCGTCCGTCAGTTCCTGCACGATGCTCCGCAGCAGGCCGGCATGCACGGCGTCTCCGTCCCACGGAAACGTGGTCTCGACCGGTGGTCCGCTCCTCTTGTGCAGTGCGATTGCGACCGCGTTCCGCGTGGCCTTTGCCTTTCGCTTCAACAGCTCCTCGGCTTCGCGCAGGAGGCGGCCGGCGGGAATCTTCGTGTGGGCAAGGACGATCGCGCCCGAGATCGTGTGCTGGTCTTTCGCGAAGCCTTCGTCGGCGAAGCATCTCCCATAGTGCGCTCGGATGGCCATGGCGCAGTCCAGTGCATCGCGTGGATCCGATACGAACAGCACATCGTCACCGCCGGCATAAATCAGTTGGGGGCGTTGGCGGTTGGGATCGGGCGCCTTCGACGGAGGCGGCCATGAGATCCGCAGTGTCGTCAGATTGAGATCCGCACTGTCGTCGCTCCGGAGACTGTCCGCGAATCGATTGAGCGCAACCGAGATTTGCCCCCGCTCTTTTTCCGAGCTGTTCCGGAGCGCCCTGCCGAGGTAGTCGCCGTCCATCGTCACAAGGGCGAAGTACGGGCGTTTGTCATCGGGTTGGAAGGCCTCCAGAGACTCGAAGATCGTCCGGCGGTCCTTCACGCGCACGAGCCTGGCGTAGAACCGCTTCGCGGCGCAGACGAGACAGAGGCGCGTCTGATCGAGTCGCACGAAGCCGGTCAGGCTGTCGGTCTCGTGCCGTGCCGCGAGGTCCTTCCAGGCCGCGATCACGTGGCGGCGGTCACCGTCCGGCAAGGCGTTGCGCTCGCCGCAGATCGCACACTTCAGCCCCTGGTCGCCCGCGGCCCGGAACGGGCGATATTGGCGTGAAGCCGCGTGCAGATCCGCACCTGCGCGGGCCGCTTCGTCAGGATCCCCCTGATCCGCGACCCACGACCACGAACACTGAATGGCGTCCGTCCATAGATGCCGAGCCAGAGGATCGGGGCCGATGTCGAAGTGGCCGCTTCGCAGCTCCGCGACACCGTGCTCCACGATCTCCTTCCAGCGTTCGCCGACTCGCGCCTTCATCCCCTCGGCGACGTCGTTGGCGACTGCGAGCGGAACGCGCGCCACGAAGAGGTTCGGTAGCCCCTGCGGGATCGCATCCAACGTGGCCCGCGGAAAGACGAGGGTCGCGTTTTCGTCGGCGAGCACGACCTTGATGGCCTCTCGCACGAGATCGGAGAGGATCTGGCTTCCCGCCCAGAGATCGGCGATTCGCCGCGCCTGGCCGATGAAGGTGTGCACCGGTCCGATGGAGAACGTGAGCAGCGCGTCGCTCATAGGACGACCTCGGTCAGGTTCTTCCTCGTCAGATCGTCGAGAAAGTCCTGCACGATTCGCTGTTGCCCAGCGGTCGGGGCCGAGCTCGTGCCGCGGAACTCGATCTTCTCGCCGTCAGGAACGAGCCGGGCCGGCATGTACGTGAAGATGACCGAGTACTTCCGCGGTCCGAACATGCCGATGTGAATCAGCAGCGGTGACGCGCGCCGTCCCTCCTTCTTCCCCCATGCGGCAGTCGCCGTCTTTCCGAAGAGCAGGGGCAGGCCGAACCCCGCGCGGTCGGGAACACCGGCGGGCGGCGCGGGTGCCTTGAGCCACTGATAGTCGCGGTTGCGTACCGGCGTCCGCTCGTCATCCGCTCTGCCGTATCGGCGGCGAAACGCGATCAGCCAGGCGCCGGCGACCTTCATCGCCTCCGACCAATCGCCGTAGACGGCCTTCGAACGATAGACGTGCGATCCCGCCGTGAAGTGGCTCCATTCCGCCGATGTGCCCTTCGCGAGCGACTCTCTGTCGGCGCCCACGTTCTTTTCGAGACCCCGCGTGAACGCCTCCTCATCCCCGCCGATCTCGCCATCCACTGCCGCGAGCGAGCCGAAGCCGCGCCGCGAGCGGGCACCGATCCCGCCCAGATTCACCCAGCACCAGAGAGCGCGGTCAAATAGACTCCGCGCCACGACCGGCACTTGCGAATTCCATTGAAGGACGAGGGTGAGCGGATGATCGGGCGCGATCCATCCGCGCTTCCAGACCACTCTGCGCGCGTTCTTGTCATACTCGATCGGTCCATATCCGAGATAGCCGATCGGGTTGCTCGAGCCTACGTCGAGGCGAAGCCTTCTGTGCACCTCATCCGATGGGTTTCCCCACAACTCAGCAAGCCCACGCTCGTCGAGTGCACGGCCCGGAGGGTATCGCTTGGCGTCCGCCAACAGAGCCCCTGCGGCATGCACCATGATTCTGAGCGCCGAGCTGTTGGCATTGTCGCCGGGACCACCGTCGTCCACCCCGCCGAACACTTCACGCTCCAGGGTGCGGACCCGGGCGGCGTCGCCATGCATTGCCCCGCCGGCCACCGCTCGGAACCACCACCGAAGCTGGCCCCGGATGGCTTTTCCGTTCCACTCCGCCCGTTCCGATCTCGCCGAGCCGATCAGAGCGGGTGTGACGGTGCGCAGGTGCAGGATCTCTCGCGTTCGCACTCGAATCGAGCCTCGAAGAGATGAATCGACAACGGACCCATCATAGGAGTGACGCGAAGCGGAAAACCCCTACCCGTCGAAAGACCCGAATGTGAAACAAACGGTTTGATGACGGAGGAAGGGCTTCTGCGATTTCCGCCCTCGGCGTCGTGCGGCTGACCGGTGCGGGCCCCGGTCGCCGCTGCGGTGCGAAGGACGGCCGAGCCACATCGGATCGACCTCCTTGCAGCGGCGCACTCACTCGAATCCGGGCGAGACCATCGACCACCTCCCCAGGATCAGGATCGCAATCGCCTTCCAGCGGCGCACTCATTCGGACACTGGCTCGAGAAGAAACCGGGAAGGATTCTGCTTTCCAAGTCGCAATCGCCTTCCAGCGGCGCACTCATTCGGACCCTGGCAAGACCCAGTACG
>CAZLGP010000228.1:0-31737 GCA_964558905.1 uncultured Thermoanaerobaculia bacterium
GCGATCGTGCTCGCGGTGGTGGCATACCTTCTTTTCAAACCGGCACCGACTCCGCCGCCTCCGGAGATCGTGAAAGTGGAGGTGCCCGAGCTCGAGGGCAAAGCATTGGCAAGCGCGATCTTGACGTTGCAGAAGGCGGAGCTCACACCGCTGATGAAGGCGAAGTTCGTCCCCGTGCCCGGTCGCAGACTGAACCGGGTGGAGGATCAGGATCCCGACGCCGGGACGATGGTGGAGAAAGGGACCGTCGTCACCATCGTCGTCGTGCAGCGCCGGGGGCTCCGGCCGAAGCTCGACGGTCCGGACGTCCAGCAGCTCTCCCCTGAAGCCCTGCGGAACCTGAACCAGTTCAGCGAAGCGGTGGAGAAGGCCCAGTGAAACGCATCCTCGTCGCCCTCGTCGCCGTCGCGCTCCTCGGCTGCGGCGGCGACGAGGTGCAGTTCGACCTCGACTCGCCACCGCCCTGGCTGAAGAACCTCGAAAGGTCGCTGCCGGCAAAGGCGCTGCGGCAGGGGGAGGTCTCCGGGGACTGCTTCGGCCGGCAATTCAGTAGGTGCGAGGCCACGGTGGCCGCGTCACGCTCGATGACGCGCAAGGGCACATTCGCGCTCGGGCAGGGCCCGGAGGTGCGGATTACCTACGTTCCGAACGAGAAGGCGAACGAGGTCACGATCACCCTCCGCTCCGGCAAGGACGCCACCGTTCCCGTGCGGAAGAGCGGAGGCACGCTGAAGTTCGTCTGCAGGTCCGTCGACCGGTGCGTGATCGAGTTGCGGTGACGACGATGCTCGACGCGATCCGCAAGCCGTTCCTCTTCCTCTCCGCCATCCTCATTCTCTTCGCGGTCCTGATCGAGATCGGTGCAACCGTTCTTGTGCAACCCTCCGCGCCTCGGCAGGAGATCCCGCCGGAGATCGCGCGCCAGCTCTCCGCCTCCGATCTCGCCGCCGCACGCGCGCAGATGAGGGAGTCCGCAACGAGAGAGAACGAAGAGCCGCCCGGCTTCGGGATCACCGCCCTCGCGCGCATCGACGTCATCCTCCTCCTGACCCTCGGCCTGATGGCGCTGTCGTTCGTCATCGGCGATCACCTCACCGGACGCGTGCAGGGGATCATCAGCCTCATCGTCGGCATCCTCGTGTTCCTCTCCGCGTTCAAAGCGCTCTTCGGAACGCTCATCGAGCTGATGATCCGCGTGACGCTCCTGCTGGCGACACCGTTCGGCACGATCGCGTACCTGGCCATGTACTCGTTCTTCGACCGCGCCGGCGCCGGCACGATCCTGGGTCTGTCGTGGTTCCTCAAGATCGCCGCCGCGGTCTGCCTCGTGCTCGCGCACCAGCGCTACCTCAAGCAGTACGGACTGATCCTGCTGTTCCTGACGTCCCTCCTCGGATCGTTCCTCGTGTCCTTCCTGCACGGCTTCCCGCCGCGCTTCCTGGTGAACATCACCGATCCGATCGCGGCGATCATCAACGATATCCTGGCGTTGATCTGGGCCATCGTGACGATCGTCTTCGGCATCATCGCCGTGGTGAAGGCGCTCAAGCCGCGGTGAGGGGGGGCGTCTGAGCTTCACGATCACCACTTCGGTTCCGACGATCCGACAGGGCCGAACCACGACCTCCGGCGGGACAGGCCGAGGTCGCGGGTAATGAGGTGCACCGTTCTTGGTGCGTGGACGTGCGTGGAGCACGCCTCTCTAAGTCTCAGTCTAAGGCCGTGGAGCACTTACTGGTGCGGACGACGTGTGTGCTCGGCGCTTCGCGCGTTTTTTGCCGAGCAACTCGCCGAGGTCTATCGCGTTGAAGTGCCAAACTGGAGCAGTGTTACGACTCGGTGTGCGCACACCATTCATTTCCAAGTCGCTGATGTGGTGATCATGCACGATCCATCGGCCACCTGTGCCTGCCCGCGGCGAAGGTTGGGGAGCCGCGCACCGAACACCTCGCCGTCGTTGAGCAGTGCCGCCGCGCGCGCGAACGGCGCGCGTCGGAGTTCGCACTGACACATGTTGGGAGTAAAGTCAAGGGTAAGGATTTGTCCAGCGCAGTCACTCCTAAACATATGGCCTATCTCCGGTCGATCCTGCGGCGGCACTTCGCAGCGAGTGAGAAGCGCTTTCGCTCACGGCTGCAGAAGCTCGCGGTGCACTCCCTGTTCGGTCCGCGCGTGAAGAAGAACTTCTTGGCTGACCCGCGCCCGAGTGTCACGGCATGGAAGCTCGTGATTCGGGAAATGCTTCGCGCCGCCTCGCGTGGATCGGCCGTCCATGAGGCTGTGCGCAAAGGAATCGAACGTGCGCAAGGTGCCGGTGCGCAAAGCCCGAAGGCACGAATCCCGATCGCGGCGCTAACGTTCGGTCGCGTGATCGCCAAGCAGCAGTACTTCCACATCCGGTTCGGCGCGAGATCGACGGGCGCGATCCCCGAGTACATGCAGGAGGCACATCTCCGGCAACTACTCGACAGCACGTTCGACGAGCAGCGCAACATGCTCCACCGCACGGACCTCGGCCGCTTCAAAATGTGGAGCACGTTCGCGCCCGTGTCGCGCGACCCCTTCGACGGCATTCCCGAGCAGGCCACGTCGTTCCGCGCCGCGTTCGGACTCGATGAGCATCCGAATCCAGCCGCAGATGAGATGCTCGTGTTGCAGTACTCCCTTCCAAGCGGAATCGAGGCGCGCATTCCCACGGTGTGTGACGCCTACGCGGGACCATCATGGCCCGCGTACTTTCTGCCCGCGCGTCCACGCGCGGCGCATGGATTCACCGATACATGGATCGGCTCGGGAATGAGACCGCGTCCTGAAGTCGTACATGAGGTCATTACCGGTAGCACACTCGCAGCGAAGGTACGGAAAGTCACGGGATGAAGGCGCTCATCGCTCAGCTCGAGGATGCGGACGCGCCCAAACTGCACGCGTTGGTGATCAGCCAATTGCGCGGCGAGAACCCCAGCGGCTTGCGGCAGATTTACGAGGCCACGCACTATCCGATCTCCGCCGTGTACTCGTCTTTGAGGCCGTCCGTGCGCGAGTCGCTCCAGCAGGTCGTGTACGCATTGATGCGTGACGCGGTCTCGGGGCTGAAACCGGTCGTACCGCATGAGGAGTTGTTCGCGCTCGTCGATCCGGTGTTTTCTTCATCCGCGCTCGAAGGAAATGTGCGAAGCCTCCTCCTGAATACGGCCAAGGACCTGGATAGCAGACCTGCGCTCCGCCAGCCGATTCTGCTAGCGTTGGTCCGCAGCGGATACCGCGGCTCCGCCGCGTTTTGGCGACCGCATCTGCGAGGCAACGATGATGACGCGCTAGCTGTGATTCTCTCGGGCATCGCACGCGCGTCCGTGTCGGAGTTCCTGAGTCTTGTCGCCGAGATTAAGTGGTCGCCTTACGTCGCCGACTGCGTGTCCATGCTGACGCCGTGGCTCGTTGAAGAGTATGGAGCTGAGGCTGTTCTGCCCAGACTACTCACCATCGTCCGCGACATCGATGCGGACGTCCGGCGCCCTGTCATCGCCGCTATCCGGCCCGCCGACGTACCGCTTCCGCGCAGCATCATCGACTGGATTGTCGCGATCGAGAGCTATGCGATGGGCATCGCCGGCGACAGGCCATGGGAGATTTTCGGGATCGACACGTCTTCACGAGTTGACCGCGTTGCGGCGGACAAGGGTGAGTTTCAGCGCGCGATCGACGAATGGATCGAGCGTTGGGCTCCACACCCGTCAGGATTCGCGCGCGCGATGCGTGAAATCGAGCTGTTGCGTCGCTACCCCTCGCGACCTGTCGTCGTAGCGATTATCGGCGCGCTCGACGCATTCCGGCTTGCGCACGCGACGAAGGAACACGCCTCCTTCATCTCCACCGCGATGAGTGTGATCACGCTAAACCAGGCGATCGTTCGGCTCGTGTGGCACGAGGAGCAGAAGACGCGAAGCGTGTATGAACGCTGGCTGGACTATGCGTTCGAGGTCGACTGGCTGCGCGAGGTCGTGCTTCACGACCTTGTGAAGTGGCTCGATCTTCCGGATCTCGCGCCATTCTACTCACTGGTTGCGCATGGTCAGATGACTATTGCGGAGCTTATCGTCTTCGCGCGAAAGGAAGCGGCCGACGAGTCGGTAGTGATCCGCATGATCCACGAGGTCTATCAGCTCGCGCAGTTGTATGGCCGTCCGGAGATCGTGAAGGGCGTGGAGGAAGTGGACGAGACGTTCGTGCGCAAGTTCATGGAGATTCAATCGCAGTCCACGACGACTCCCCAGGCGATGTCGATATACGTGAACGGCAAAATCTCGGAGCTCCCGCAATGACCGACTCCACGCTACGCGACGATCAGACTCGCGTTCGAAAATTCGCTAGGGCGCTGCGCACCGCGCTCTACGACGTCCGGGAGGAAATGGCGTCGGCGAGTGATAGGAACACGGACATTCACGGCATTCGGTACTACTACGACGCCGATGTGACCATGCGCATGATCGTCGGCTTCGAGCACCTGCGGAGCACGAAGGTGACTCCGACGGACGAGCAGGACCTCGTGCGCGCACTGCTCTCGTGCGGTTATCTCGGGACGATGGTCCTGCTCCCGCCCCACGCGTGGGAGCTCGATGATGCGGTACGTCGGGAGGCAGATCTGCGACAGAAGGCGGAGGCCGATCCCTTTCGCGAGCGCGCAAAGAAGCACATCGAGGCGATGGGAATCGCGAACCATCTGTCGAATCTGTCAAACGATTTGAAGGCGAACGTTCCCGCGGAGGATGTCCTTCGCGGATTCGCGGACATCGCTGCCAACGCGTTCATGGCGCTCGAGTCGGTGAACGGGACTTGGCCGCAGCGTTTGCACCGGCATACTCAGATGAACGTGTTGCGCTTCGAGCCCACCGGTTGGAACGTTCCCGAGCTGCTCGACTCGGACCCCGGTGAGCGGCTTCGCAAATCGCTGTTGCTTGTCCGGAAGCAATCGGTCGATTCGCGCGACCAGGCGCTGCTCAATACTCTGCGCGATGCCGCGGCGCTCACTGCAGTGCACGAAATGATCAAGCAGCCGGAACAGTTCAATCACGTCCGCTTCTACACCGAGTCGTCGACGTTGTGGACAATGCTCGACGGAGGTCCGCGCGATGAGCACGATCCCGTCCGCGATCTGCTTTCGTATCCGCCGGGCGAGGAGCAACCCTCCAGTCTCTTCGACGCTGATTGTCGATGCGTGTTTCGCGACGCGCAGTATTACCTAGTGCGCGCACGCTTTCCGGCAATGCGCTTTCGCGCGATGGCCGTACGGCGCGGTGCGAAGGACATGACGTTTGAGGACCTCTCCCAGGTAGCTGACGAGC
The DNA here is from genome assembly GCA_964558905.1 of uncultured Thermoanaerobaculia bacterium. Classification (GTDB taxonomy): domain Bacteria; phylum Acidobacteriota; class Thermoanaerobaculia; order Gp7-AA8; family Gp7-AA8; genus QHVT01. The sequence continues at coordinate 5,340 of CAZLGP010000228.1, forward strand.
TCGAGCATCTTCTCGGCGCGCCTCCGGGCGAAGGGGAACAACGGTTCATGCGTGTGCGGGTCGAGGGGAAGCCCCTGGCCGACATCATCACGGAACTGGAGGAGTTATCGTTCGTCGGAACGATCTGGCAGAAATACAAGCCGCCTCCGATCCTCAAGAACTACCTCGCGGAATGGACGAACGTCTGGGATTTCGTACGCTATGAGCCGACGGTCGAGCTGTTGGACCAGCAGATCGCGGACGTCGGCGCCGAGTTTCACGGCCGCCTCGATCTCCTCAAGAACTGGTCGAAGGATCTCGACGTGATCCGCACGGCCGTTCGGAAATTGCGCCGCGAGCTCCACGACTCACCCATGCCCGAGCCAATGCGTGACCTCGGGTTGGTTCGATGGGGCGCGGATCTCGACGACGATCACCGTGCGAAACTCATCGGCATGATAGGCGAACTGCTCGATACTGACGATGCAACTGCCGAACATGTGGCGCAGAGAATCGCATCGCGGCTGCATCGGTCTCGACTGAGCGGTCAGGGCACAATCGTAGTGTGTGCGATTCTGTGGCTCCTCGGCTGCTATGAGTTGGTCGTTCGGGTCGTGGAGAGCTTTGTCGCCAGCGCAGCGTCCACGGACGCGGTTACACTCCGGATACTCTCCGGAGCAGCAGCGGTTCGTGCCGCGCTCATCAAGCCGGAGGAAGTGGAGAGCAGGCTCGCGGCACTCAAAAGCTGCGTTCAGGAGCGCCCGGACGATGAACAGCGCCGCTATCTGCTCGGTCTCGCTTATGTCCACTTCTGGGCGCGCGAGAATTCCAACGACAGCGATGCGATACGGGAGTGGTCGAAGGCGAGCTTCGACTACGCTGAGCAGGCGGTAAGACGCCTCCAGAAGAACAGCATGCCGTGGACCTTCGCCGTCAACCACTGCGTGTACGTCGGCTATCTCGCAGGATTCGTAGCCGAGGCCAAGCCCCATCGCGACCGCCTCACTCAATTGCGCGCTAGCCAACACTGGCATTATCGATTCGCGGACACGCTGGCAAAGACGCACCTGATCGTTGCAGAACAGCAGTTGGCTGCTTTTGATTGCGACAGAGAGACGCCCACAACGGACATGTTGTCTCTGGTGGAGAAAGAGCTCGCCAACTCGAGCAAGTATCTCGACTTGGCGAAACCGACGTTCGGCGATATGGAGGTCGATGCGCATCGTGACGAGCTAGACCAACTGCACTTGAAGCTTGCGCGCTACCGCGTACAGTCGCCCGGGCCGTGTGAGACGTCAGCGCAGCCAGCGCCGGCAGCAGTGTCCGAAGCGAGTGAATGATTCGCGAGCTTCTCGTCGGCCTAGCTCGACCGGGGTAGACCGAGGCGATTGCTCGCCCCGGCCCCCCTTCAGATCCGGACTGTACAGGGACCACTACGTTCGCCTCCTCGAATCATGGGTTCGCTGCTGCGGCGTCGCCATGAAATAGTGCGCCACGCGAAGAACACCACCAGCGCTTTCAGCCATCATGGTGCGTGACTGCCCTGATCTTCATCGACGCCTTCGGGAACCGCAAACCCTTCACACGTTGGAACCTCGTCGACGATGATGTCATCCTTGAATCAGAGATCGGTACCATAAATGACTGGGGGTCAAAGATGCGTTGGACTGCGATTGTGGTCATCGTGATCGTTCTTGCCGTGGTTGCCCTGGTTCTCGCTGGAAATGCGAGGCGCAACGAGTCGAAGGCAGCGGTCGCGCAGGCACTGCGGCGTGCGGTGCTGGACAAGGTACCTGAAGGGAACACAGCTGGCGTGGACGAGCCGGTTCTCGTGGTGATGGACATGGTTTATCCGGGTGCGGTCGTCTCGGTCATGTCTGCGACTACCGGCGACGCGAGCATCTACTACAGCAACGGCGGTGGGGTCCTCGGAGGGATCGGAGACGAGAACGTACGGACCGCCGCGAAGGCATTCGTCCAAGAGGTCGCGCGGCAACGCGGTCAGTTTGCCGCCGTGACCGACTATGCGTACCCGACGGGATCGAACGTCCGGTTCTTCCTCCGCACGCCCAAGGGCGTATACATGGCCGAGGCGCCGAAGGAATCGCTTCTGAACGGGCCGAGCGCGCTGGCGACGGCGTTCCTGAGGGCACAGGACGTGATCACGCAACTTCGAATGATCTCGGGGGGGAATGAGACCGCAACGTCGGCCAAAGGCAATCCACCGCCGGCGAACGTCGCTCTCATCGACGCTCTCGTCGCAGGCGATTTCGCCAAGGTGGCCGAGGCCTTGAAGGCAGGCGCCGACGCGAATGCGGTCGACGGGCGCGGAGCGGCGGCTCTGGTGATCGCCGTGAGCCAGAAAAAGGCCCCCGAAGTGCAACTGCTGCTCGATGCCGGTGCGGACCCGAATGCGCGGTACACCGACACCGCGGGCAAGCTCAGGAACGCTCCCGCCGTTCAATTCGCCGCGGCGAATGGCTCGGTTGAAATGCTTCGCCTGCTGGCGAAAGCGGGTGCCGATCTGAATGCCGCCGATGCAACCGGACTCACGCCTCTCATGGCGGCCGCGTTCATGGGCCACTCGGACGTCGTAGACGCTCTCCTGAAAGCCGGAGCGGCGCGCGAGGGACGCGACGAGGCTGGATACACTGCGCTGATGTTTGCCAGCAACGCGGGAAAAGCGGCCGTCGTGCAGCACCTATTGGCCGCGGGAGCCGATGCGAACGCACGCGATCGAGACGATTCCACGCCGATCATGTTTGCGGCGCAGGCGGGCTTCGATGACTGCGTCCGTCTGCTGTGTGCCGCCGGCGCGGATCCGAAAGCCGTCGGCCGCCACGGCCTCTCGGCGATCGCTTTCGCCCGTCAGAATGGTCACAGGAGCACGGAGCGGTTGCTCTCCACATGTCGATGAACGTGCGGCCATGCGCCGCGACTGTTTTCGCCGGACGCACCCCGTGGCTCGCCCGCGACAAAAACCTGCACCTGCTGGCGACGCCCTTCGGCACGATCGCCTACTTGGCCATGTACTCATTCTTCGACCGCGCCGGCGCCGGCACGATCCGGGGGCTGTCACGGTTCCTCAAGATCGCAGCGGCGATCTGCCTCCTGCTCGCCCACCAGCGCTACCTCGAGCAGTACGGACTGATCCTGCTGTTCCTCACGTCGCTCCTCGGATCGTTCCTCGTCTCCTTCCTGCACGGCTTCCCGCCGCGCTTCCTGGTGAACATCACCGATCCCATCGCCGCCATCATCAACGACATCATGGCCCTGATCTGGGCCATCGTGACGATCGTGTTCGGCGTGATTGCCGTGGTGAAGGCGCTCAAGCCGCGGTGAGGGGGGGGACGGGAACCCGCAACCATCGTCGTGACAGGCCGGAAGTCGACCCGGCGCCGAGCCGAGGTCGCCTCCCGAACGACGACGCGCCAGACAGGCCCGGAATACCGAGCTTATTCTGAATGACATCGTTCCGAAAAACGGCTCAGGCGGATCAAAGGACCTTCAACTCATCATTGAGATTCAGCGCTGTTGACGCAAAGACGCCGGATGCCCTACAGTTAGTCCAGTCAGGTTAGTCCACCATTGATGAACACCGTCAACATTCACGAGGCCAAGACGCAGCTCTCCCGCCTGGTCGATCGCGCGGCCCGCGGTGAGGCGTTCGTCATCGCCAAGGCGGGGAAGCCGCTCGTAAAGGTCTCCGCGGTCGATGCGCCGGTCGAACCGAAGAGGCTCGGCTTCCTGAAGGGCGAGATCGAAGTTCCCGAAGACTTCGACCGCATGGGCGAGCGCGAGATCGCGGCGTTGTTCGGGATCAGCGCGTGAAGCTCCTGCTCGACACGCAACTCCTCCTTTGGGCCGCGGGTCAGCCGGAGCGGCTGTCGGCGCGCGCGAAACGTCAACTGAACGATCCCGATAACGAGCTACTCTTCAGTGCCGCCAGTCTCTGGGAGATCACCATCAAGACCAGCCTCGGGCGCGAGGACTTTCGCGTCGAGCCGCGCGTCCTCCGCCGCGGTCTGCTCGACAACGGCTACGTCGAGCTGCCCATTACCAGCGAGCACGCCGTGAATGTCGACGCCCTTCCGCCGCTCCACAAGGACCCGTTCGACCGTCTCCTGCTCGCCCAGGCGCTTGTCGAAGGGATCACCCTTCTCACCGCGGACGAGCAACTGGCCCGCTACCGCGGCCCAGTCCGGAAGGTCTGACACCCGCGGGGACGAACCATTTGATGACGACACTCGCGTCGACGACGACGCTCATCGGGCGCGGTCTTCCCGAATCAGCGCGACGCTGTCCGAGTGCGCTCGTCCCTGCAGCCGTTTCAGCCATCGCGCCGACAAACGTCTCGTTTCGGCGAGACTTCGCGCGCTCGACTGTGCGAGAACGTCGTGGATCTCGGCCTGCAGCGACCTCCGATGCGCTTTTGCCGCGGCTTTCAGACGTTGAAGCACCTTTTCGTCGAGATCTCGCAGCAGCAGGTTCGCCACAATCGCCTCAGTGGTACCAGAACGATACCATCCAGGCTGCTCCGGCTGAACCGCAGCGTGTAGCGGAAGAACGATCACTCCGATTTCGGCGATCCTCGCGAGCGCGAGCGGCGAAGAGAGATATCTCTCCGACGGTGCCCCGTGTCTCGCGGCGCTTGTTACACCAGTCGGCATTCCTTTAGTCTTCTCGCGGCGGTTCTTCAGCGGGAGGCCAGCATGCGGTTCGATGTGTTCGTGAGTCACAACAGCAAGGATGCGGATGTGGCCGGGCAGCTTTCGACGCGGCTCGAAGACAAAGCCGGGCTGGTGCCGTATTTCTCTCCTGAGGAGATACATGGCGGTGACGCGTGGCTCCGCGAGCTGCACGAGGCGATCGAGAGCTCGCGCGCGATGCTGGTGCTCGTCGGCAGGTACGGCATCGGACGCTGGCAGGAGGAGGAAGTCGCTGCGGCGCTCAACCGCCACAAGCGCGAAACGTCATATCGTGTGATTCCGGTACTCCTTCCGGGGTCGGAGACCGAGAGTCTCTCCGCGCTTTCGCCATTTCTTGCGAACCGCCACGCGATCGATTTCCGCGCTGGCATCGACGACGCCGATGCGCTCGAGGCGCTGTTACGCGGCATCCGTTCGGACGCCGAGCCGCGGCAGACGCGTCGCCGGAGGCTCTGGTATTACGACGACAATCCCGAGCGCCTGCATATGTTTGAGCGGCAACACGCATCGGAATTCGCGATTACGCCGTTGACGAATCCGATGGACGTGCTCGACGCGGCCTCCGCCACCCGTCCGGGTGATCGCGACTGGCCGGATGCGGTGCTCGTCGACATGTACGCGCCGAACGAATCGACCGGCGGCGCGGCGGCGCGCGTCGACGCGGACCGCATGCTCCTGGACTTCATGCGCATGGAGCGCGAGCTGAAGGGGTGGGTCGATGCGGCGTGGCGACCCTACGGCGCGGACGTGGTGTCGATCGTGCGGCGCACGTATTCGGCAGACGAGCTGCCAATTGCGATCTTCACGCAGCGCGGTCTGGTGCTGCTCGACGACAAGATCGTTAGCGACCTGGAGTGGCTCGGCGTGCAATGGGTGATCAAGGACCGCTTCAGCGCCGAGACCGAGCGGCTCATGCTCAACAACATCATTGCCGAAGGAAAGAACCGCGGACGCCGCGGCCGGCCGCGAATTCTGTATCTGGAGGACGGTGAGCGTTTCCAGAGACAATTCCGCGAGCGGCACGGCCAACATTACGACGTCGAGATCATCTCCGACCAGAGCCAGGTGATTCCGGCGCTCGAGGCACAGAAGGGGAGCCAGATGTGGCCCGATCTGCTTCTCGTCGATCTCTACTACCCGAACGACACATCCGAGCAAGGCCGTCCCGCCATCGAGGTCGCAAACGCGAAGCTGAAGGAGTTCCACGATTTCGAAAACGAATTCCGCACAGTCGTGAAGCAGGCGTTCGAGCCGCTGGGCCTCATGATCGTCGAGCAGTTGCGAAAGATGTACGACCCTGCGCAGTTGCCGATCATCATCTACACGCAGACCGGCCTGCTGCTTCTCGAGGAGGAGTCGATCCGCCGGCTCGAGGAGTACGGAACGGGATGGCTCCTCAAGGACCGCTATCATCGCCGTACTGAAGCGGTGAAGATACTTGCGCACATTCTGCGATCGAAGAAGCTGACAGGGTCGCGTCCGGATACGGGATAACGACGCGAGCCGGTGCAGAGATCTGCCCCGAGGCCGAAAAGAGGGCGGCGCGGGACCGCGATGCTTCGTGGGCGGCGAAACGCTGCTCGCGAACGGCCGCTCTCTTCCGCCACCTGCCGCGCTTTCTGCAACAGGAGACGCGCGGTGTCATCAGCATCGAGGAGGATGTAATTCATGGCGAGATTGCCGAGGATGGCCGGCTCGCGAAAGAGCTCATCCGATCCGGCGAGCACCTCCAGAGACTTTTCCAGATGCGCGGCCGCCGCTCCGTGGCGGCCACGTCTCATGTTCATGTTCGCCCTGCTCAGATGGATCGAGACCTGATGGTCGAACGCGCCCTTCTCCTCGGCCAGCGCCAGAGCGTCCGCGAACACCTTCTCTGCAGCAGCGAACCTGCCTCCCCGCACGAGGATCTCCGCGCGGCGGTTCAGAACGAAGGCCTCCGTTTCGGGGCTGTTCTCTGCACGCACCAGATCCAGCGCGCGGTCGCTCCACGCCAGGGCGTCGTCGATCCGGCCCTCGAGCATCTCGAGCTCGGCAAGATCGCCGAAGACCTCCACCTTCAGACGTTTCGGAGTGAAGATTCCGATGGGTCGCAGAACCTTCAGATTATCGAGCGCGTTGCTGTAACTCGCCCGCGCCTCGTCCAGACGCCATTGCCGCCGGCGGAGGTTGCCGAGGTGGTGATCGATCGGGGCGTCGATGCGGCCTCTGAACGACAACGCGGCCTCCTTCGCCCGAAGGAGCTCCTCGTCGGCGTTGTCGAGTTCGCCGATTCGGAGAAACTCGGCGCCGTATCCCGTCCGGATGAAGACCTCGAGAAGCTGCAGCACCCGCACTTTGTCGGGCTCGGCTCTCTCGCCCGTCGGTTCGTACTCCGCCGGCGGAAGACCGGCGACGGGACCGACGATGAAAAGTGTGTCGATCGAGAAAGGAGCGGACGGCGATCTCGCGTTTTCCAGCATGTCCAACGACTATTCGAAAAACGCGCGGACATGGTCGGACTGTCTTTCGAGTAGGCGCTCGTCAATGCTCGATTGTTGCTCGTCGTGTCAAACCCCGAGCCGAGCGGCGTTTCCGGCTGATCGTATCCGCAGTTGATGTTCGTCGGCATTCCTTCATTGAGGACACGATCGGAAGGCAAGTGTTGTCGTGCGGCGTTTGCGATAGGACATCGAGCTCGCGCTCCGGTCGCAACACCCCCGCGTTTCAGGAACGAGAGGCCTCGCGGATCATCGAGGCGAGAGGCACTAGACTAGTCTAGACTAGTCAAGTGCTTAGATTGGCGCGGCCAACCGGCTCGAACCTGCGACCTCCGGCGTGACGGCCGGAGGTCGCGGGTCTGTAGATAGGACTCACCCTGCACCGCACAAGCATGCGCGATCATTCCGTGGAACACTCGTTGCTTGGGTGTTTCGGGTAGTGCCGGTCACCGGCTGTGCTCTCGGCCGCGCTAGGAAGGCCTGCCTGCGCCGTCGTAGGGTTACGTCTTCGGCACGACGAACATCTGAAGGGGTTCCGGAAAATTCACTGCCGTCGGCGTCACGTAGCCGCCAGCGGGCCATTTGATGGGTTTCAGAGCGCCCTCGAAGGCCTTCTTGATCTCCTTCTCGGAAATCCCAACGGCCACCAGCGCGCTGACCTCACCGATGACGGACGCGATGATGACCGCGATCACGCCGCCAGTCAGTGCGGCGGTCAGGTAGACCCACCATTCCAACGTATAGCTGGTCTTGGGCGGAGAAGTCTCCTGGGTGACCTGGAAGGTTGCCGAACCGGAATCATACGTCACTACTATTTTGGTGTCGGAAACGACGTAGACGTTGACTCCTCCGCCTGCTCTTCCCATCGCTGCCACGTTCAATTTGACGTGAATCGCATTGCTCGCGACAGTCGCGTGAGCATCCGTGAGGTCGTTATCTCCATATGTTGTCGGGGCGGTCAAGTGGAAGTCGTTGGGGCCATACACGAAGTTACCCGTCGGGATTGCCTCCTTGAGACCATCTCCGACGACATTGGTTAAGAGCCGCTCGTTCGACAGCAGCAGCACTCCCCCCTGCCCATCGGGGATGAGAGTGTCGCTGTAGTTCTTTTGTCCTGACAAACCGATGGTCTGAAGCATGACCAAAAGCTCGTTCAGCTCGGGAATGGTCGGATGGGGCACGAGGGTGAAGGCCACCAACCGAGGGAAGAGAAAATCGGGGATGTCGAGAGCGCCGCGGTCCACTGTCCCGAGGTAGTACGCTCCTTTTTTCAACTGCCGAAGGGCCCTGGTCAACAGAAAATTGAGAACGTCTTGCGCATCTTTATCCTTTTCAAGAGAACCGCCGACTTTGAGAGTAATCACCATGTCATCGCTCAGAAAGTCGACGTAGGTCCTGACCATCTTCTCCCCGTCGTCGGTATGAAGCTCCACCTGGTTGACCGCCGTGCTCACCGTGAAGAAGACCCCTGCAAGATCGGTTTCCTCGCCTTTCCCGAACGCCAACGTCCCTTTGCTGATCTTGAAGGTCAGCTTGGCCATCCCTTGCGTCACACCGCCGAGATTCGCCGTCGGCTGTTCGATGTCTGCTGAAAGGCTGCCATTGATGAACTTTGAGCTGTTCGATTCGAGGTGCTTCGGCAGGCCCCCGCCGTTGTAGAGGATGCCCAGTTCGGTGTTCAGGCTCTTCTGGTCGATCGCTCCGACGATGTCCCAGCCTTGCGTAGCGTAGGTAGTCATTTTAGGGCCTCCCCTCGGTTGACGTCTTGAGAGCCTGCTCGAGGAGCTCTCCGAGACGGCCCAGATGATCCAGCGTCCCCTGGTCGAGGATGATGCCCATCTTCTTCAGGCCGCCGAACGGGTCCCCGGCGTACTCCTGAGGGTTGCCCGGAGAGGCCTGGAGCCATTGAAACACCTGCGACTCATAGGGCTCCAGGCTCTGCCGAAGGTCCGAGATGAGGGTGAGGATTTCGGGTCCGTTGGCGGCAGCGAGGATCCGATGGGGTACAAACGTCGGGTGCTCCTTGGAGCCTATCGGTGTGATGATGCACTTTGAAGGGCCGGCGCCGGCGAGGGTTACTGCTACTTCGACTGCTGTTTTGTTGCTCACGGTCTGTTCCTTTCGATGGACGCAGGGCGCACTGAGTCGACAGTCCGCGCTGCGAATCTCGTGATGTGGAGTGCGGCGGCAATCCGGCATCCGCGCGAGGCGCGGATGCCGGCTCTTCGCATGCGGCCGGGGTTAGTTCCTCGTCTGCGCCATGACCTCGCAGTCCACGGACTTGACGCTGTTGTTGAAGAACGACACCGTCCGACCCTCGAATTCGGCGTAGGCCATGATCCGCCCGTTCTTGGGGATATCCCATTGGCCGTTGAGCGGCTGCTTGCTGTTCGTTTCGACGACGGCGTCCGGCGCACCAGTGATCGCGACGCTCAGAGTGTTCTTTGAGTCTTTATTCGTGATGGTGACGTTCGATTTCGAACCGCCGCCCGCGGTGTACCACGCGCAGAGTTTGCTACGGCCAAACGTTTCCTTGCCATTGTCTTTGATAATTTTGGTATCGGAACCGGCGACAAGATTCTGACGAGTCACTTCGAGCACTTCTGACATGAGCGTTTCTCCTTCTTTCTCTTTTCCGATTTCCTCGGACAAGGAGAATGACTGGCACGCGCGCGAGTTTTCCACGGCTCCAGAAAAAACATGCGCGTTGTGCCCGCTCATGGGTATTGAGAGCTCGAACAGGCGATGGTCTGGATTCCCATCCCGTGGCCGCGCGCCTGCGGTCGGGACGTCTGCGCGGGCGCCGTGCAGACGGGAATCGGCGGCTTTCCGGGACACGGCGCGGCCTGGGCGGGGTTGCTCTGCAGCGCCACCATCGAGAAGTAGGAGCACCAATCCTCCGCCGAATCCGTCATCAGCGGCTCCTCTTTCTCCTTCGATCCGGCGCGTCGTTTCTCGAGCCGCTCGTGAAGCACCGCGGGCACCGGGACGTTCGCAATGGTCAGTTCCGCGCCGTCATTGAGCAGAGCCATTTGCGGCGGACCCGCCTGGAGATTCTTCAGGACCAGAACGACGTTCGAATTCGCCCCCGCCGTCACCGTCCATTTCCCATAGCGCGGACAATCGGGAGGGTTCGTACACGACGCCATGACCGCCGCAGCCGTGCCGCCGAGAACGGACATCCACGCGGTGTTCCCGGTTCCTGACGGCGGCGTGTATTCGGAGCGAAGCACGAACGGATCGTTCGCCGTATGCTGCAGCGGCGGTACCGCGCACATCGAATCGGAAGTGAGAGCCTTCGGCGCGGACATGTTGGACAACAACTCGATCTGCGCGCCGCCGGCCTTCCCCGCGTTGTCGAGCGGGAAGAAACAGGTGCCGCTGGCGTCGAGGAATCCCTCGGGACACACGCCTCCGGCGAACGCGCTCGGGGGCGCGCTGATCGAGGCCGTGTGCGGGGCCTGCGCCTCCGTCAGATCGGGGACGAGCACGACTGCGGGACTGCTCACCGTCCACCAGAGAACCATCCCCTGAAACACCACCGAAACCTCGCTCATGAGACCTCCGTTGACCCTGGGTTAATCGGCTACGGCGCGCCGCCGAGGACCTGAGCGCCGGCCCAGGCGGCGGGATGCGCGCCGGACGATGATCCCCGCAGCATGGCCAGTTGTGCGTCGCGAAGCGCCGCCGGCGCCGCGCTGCCGGATCGGATGTGCCGGTGAAAGAGGAGAAAGAGCGTCGCCGCATCCGCGTCGTTGATCCGCCAGAGCGTGCCGAGGACCGTCGGGACGCCGGCCGCGAGAAAGCCGCGCGCCAGATCGGGCGCACCTTCCAGTCCCGTCGCGCCGCTGGTCATGGTGTCGCACGCCGCGAGCACGACCAGCCAGGGTCCAGCCAGCGAGGAGCGTGCGATCTGCGACGCACGCAGCTCATCGCCGCCGGCCAGCAGCAGCGCCGCCTCGGCCACGGCGGACGCCGCCCGCGCATGCCCGCCGTAGTGGACGACGTCCACCGCCCCGGCGTTTTCGAGAAAGCGCGCCGGCGTCGCCGCGGAATCGACGAGCAGCGTATGGCGCGCGTACATCGCCTGCAACCCCTCGCGCTCCCGCCGCAGACCGTTCAGCGGATCGAGACTCGCCCGGGCGTCGCTGGTGACGAGCAGCAGGCGATCGCCGCCACGGCGTTCTTCTTGCCGGGCGCGATTCTTCAGCCAGACCCCGGCGCTCGGCGCGACCGAGAGCGCGCTCTGCTCGACGAGGTACTCGCGCCGGTCCGGATTCCACAGCGCGGCCCAGGGCACCGACTGCACCACGCGGTTGCCGACGATCACCAGAGACGACGTGCTCCCAAACACGCGGAGCGGCGCCACCAGCGCGGCGTCGACACGCGCCGATGCGCCACGCAGGGCGGCCGGTTCCGCCCGCTCCTCGATGCGCGCGCGCAACGCGCGGACGTCCGCATCCAGCAGCGCCCGCCCCACCGGATGCTGCGCCACGCGCAGACCGTCGCGGGTGATGCGAAAGATCGCGACGCGGTCGGGCAACAGCACGTACTGAACCAGTGCGGCATCGGCCGGCAGCGCCGCCGCGATGGCGGACACGCTCACCTTCATCCGGACGCCGGGGCCCATCGCCTCGAGCAGCGCCCGTGCGTGCCCGCGGTCGGCGTATTCGAAGGCGCGCTCGCGCTGGCCGCGATCGAGCAGCAGATCGATCGCCTCGTCGAACAGCGCTCCCGCCGCATCGAGTGTCGCGCCCGGTCCGCCCGCTGCCGTGCCCCTGCGATCCTCGACCTCGTCGATGCCGGCGGCCAGATCGCTCCATGCGTCGTCTTCCCGTCCGGCTCCACGATGGGTCCGCGCGCGCTCGAGCAGCGCCTCGGGCAGGAGGCGCCGGTCGCCGGACGAGCGCGCGAACTCCACGGCGCCCGTCAGCGCGGCAACCGAGCGGACCGCGTCGCGCGCCCGTGCCACGGTCCCTTCGACCAGCAGGCATTCCGCCTCGAGGCGCGTGCGCAGGCCGGAGCTCGCCGCCCGCGAGGCATACCCGCGGGCCTCTCGCAAGTCAGCGTATGCGGCATCGCCGTCACCGCGCCCGGCGTGCAGCATTGCGCGGCGTTTGTACGCGTCGGCGATGAGCAGCGGATCCCCGGCGCGGCCCGCCTCGGCGATCTCCAGCCGCAGCAACGCCTCGGCCGACGACCACCGCCCGTTTCGCAGCTCGCCGCGCGCGTTCGCGGCCAGCGCGGCGAGGAGGCGTCTGCCGTTGGTGCCGTTGCCGAAGATCCGCAGCGCGTTCAGACGGTGCTGCCACGCCTGCTCCACCTCGCCGGCGTTTGCGTAGACCTCGCCGAGGGCGTTCTCCGCTTCCGCCAGATTCGATGGCTCGTGCAGACGCCCGTAGCCACTCCGCGCCGCGGTGAAATGGCGCACTGCCTCGCTCCACTGGCAGGCGTACGCCGCGCAGCGGCCGAGAAACAGCGCGGCCTGCGCATGGAGCGCGATGTGCGAGGGATCGGCGCCCGCCATCGCCGGCTCGAGCAGTGCCGCCGCCTCGGCGATCCGGTTCTGATCGAACACTACCGCCGCCGCGTACGTGCGGGCGAGATTGCTCATCGGATTCGCCTCCGCCTCGAATGCGCGTGCGACGCCGAGGAGCATTCGCTCCGCGTCCCCCAGTTTCCCGTCGCGATACGCCAGCCGGCCCGCCCGATAGCCGGCGTGCGCGCCGGCGAGCGCGTTCCGCCGGCCCACGGGCGCACGGTCGATGGCCATCACCGCGTCGGCGAGCAACCGCTCTCCGGAGGCATTCCGCAGCGCCTCGCCGGCCGTGCGCGCGGACGCAAGGAGCGCCGCCGCCGCGGCCGCGTCGCCGCGCAATTCAGCCTCGCCCCAGCGGCCCAGCACGTCCGTCTCGAACCACGCGCGGACTTCCTGCGGAAAGTCGCGCAGGACCACGCCGACACCCATGCCGTCACTCGCGGCGGCGGCCGATTCGAGGACCGGGATACGATCGCGGAATTGCGTTTGCGTCGCCGGCGGCAATGCGTTCAGCCGCAGGCGCGCCTCCTCCGCCCACTGAGATCTCGCGTCGACGGCGAGATAGTCGCGCCATGCGCCGGCGGCCTCGGTCCGCAACCCCATCTGATCGAGGATCAGCGCACGGTTGAAACGGGCCTCCGGAAAGCCCGGGTCACGCTGCAAGGCACCTTCGGCCGCGGCGAGCGCCTCGGGGAGATCGGCCGCGCGGCGGTCGCGGACCGCGCTCGTGTACAGCGCGGCGGCGAGATCGTTCCAGGCGGCTGCGTTCTCCGGATCGGATGACGTTGCGCGCTGCAGTGCCTCGGTCGCGCGAACCGTGTCGTTCACGAGCAGCGACGCCACGCCCGCCGCGCGGCGCGCGGCCGCCGAGTCGTCGTCGCGCGCACGCGCCAGCACGTCGCCCGCGGCGCCGGCGAGCTTCAATCCCTCCGCGTCGGGAGGTGCCGCGGCGTCCGCACGCATCCGGTGCAACCGCGCCCAGCGGAATCCCGTCAAGCGAGGCTCGATCGTCCGATACGTGGCCGGCGACGCCGCGATGAGCGTCTGGATGCCGGCAGAACGGCCGTCGCGCATGAAGCCGTCGCGCATGAAGTAGAGGCCGCCGATCGCCAGAATCGGCATGACCACCGTCGCCGCCGCGAGCAGCCACGGGCGGCGGACGAACGGCGAGGGAACGGCGACCGGCGCCGCGGCCTCCTCCGACGCCGCCAAGCGCGCACCGCGGAGAAAGCCGACGCAGAGGTCGCAGGCGGACAGATGCTCGACGACGGCGGCGCGCTCGCCCGCGGCGAGGCGTCCCTCATGGAACGCTCCGAGGATCTCCGGCTGCGGGTGCGGACCGTCGCTCATCATCTGCACTCACTCGCGGTAGACGGCTCCGCAGCGCCGTTTCGCACCTCGCGCAGTCCGAAATCGAAATCACTGTCGGCGCGGCCCAGCAGATCGGTCACGTCGGCGCCGGAAAGGCCCGCGGCGAACAGCCGCCCGCGCAACACGCCGCAGATGCGCGAGATGCGCCGGTAGAGCGGCCGCTGCTCGAGGGCCATGCTGCGGGCGATGTCGGCCACGGACATCCCGGCGTCGAAGTAGAGCCGGAGAATGGTCCGATCCTCCGCGGGCAGGTCCTGCATGGCCTCGCGCATCGCGTCACCGACGGCGCGCGAGACGACATGACGCTCTCGCGCTGCAACGCCCGCGTCGGCACTGTCGCCGCTGGCCGCGAGTCCCGGGTCGTAGTCGTCGACGTCGTGCATCCCGATCTCCAGCGCATGCAGCCTGCGCGTCGGAAACTGCACCGCGATCCGCTCCGCATCGGCCGCGGTGACCTCGTATCCCTCCTCCGTCAGCGCGGCCGCGGCCTCGGCGGGCGATCTCCCGTCGCGCAGCAGGAGCGTCTCCAGCCTGATGCCCAAGGCACCGAGACGCCGGGCTGCCCGCGAGACGCGAAAACGGCCCCACACCCTCGCGCGGCGATCGAACAGCAGATGCTGGATGGTCATTGCCAGAAACGTCGGCAGACTGCACCGTCCTTCGAACCGCCGCAGCACACCGTAGTCGTTCTCGATCAGATGCAGCCGCGCCTCCGACACGAAATCGTCGACGTCTTCCGCCGTCATCCGCGACCCCCGGCAGAAAAACCGGCACAGTCGCTCGACGAGCGGCAAATTCGTGACAAGGATCCGTTCGCACTCCGTGCTCTCCAGGAGGCCTCCGAATATCCGATTTCGCTGAAGGCCATCATTATGCTGCAATTTCAGCAGCATCGGCAGAGGCATGTCGGAAAGTCGATCCGGTGCCGTGGTGAAGGGTTGCCAGACGCAGAGCGTTCCAATCGTGTTCCCGCCACCGCGCGGAGTCACGCGGTTGTTGCCGATCATCTGGAGAAACACCTGCGCCCGTGCACGCTCGGACACCCCGAACGCCTCCTCGAGACGGCCGCGCTTCGTCAACAACTGGAGGAGCATGTCAAAAGCCGCCGTCGACCATTCGGCGGCACCAGGGGAATTGCTCAGGAACGGATCGGCGCGGGCCTCCTCGGTCGCCGCTTCGAGCGCGTCGAGGGCCTTGGAGAAAAGCGTGCGTCTCCGCGGGCGCGGGCTTTGGGCGGAGACGAGTACCCCTTTGTCACTACAATGCCGTCGTGGCCACGCGGAAGAAGATCGAGAATGAGGTTGCCGAGATCGATCGATCGGCGATCCGCTACCTGCTCACCCTCACGCCCGAAGAGCGCATCCGCCTCGCGGCTGCCGACGCGCGGAACCTCCACCGGTTCGATCTCGAGGTGGAGAAGTCGAAGGGACGTTGATCGTGACCGATCCGGTGATGGCGTTCGATCCGATCCGGATTCTTCAGCAGCTCAGCGCCGATGGAGTCGAGTTCGTGCTCATCGGAGGAATCGCGGGGCGCGTCCACGGATCGCCGACCGTCACCAACGACCTCGACATCTGCCATCGCCGAACCAAGGTCAATTGTGAGCGGCTTGCGAATACGCTCCGCGAGCTTGGCGCGAGGCTCCGCGATTTTCCGCCCAGCCTGTCCTCGACGATCGATGGGAGATCGATATGGCAGGGACACAACTTCACGTTCGTGACCGAAGCGGGATTCTTCGACTGTCTCGCTTCTCCCGAACAAGGCGCGCCGACGGGCTATGACGAACTGGCGAAGAACGCTCAAACCGTAACCATTGCCGAGGCGCAGGTCCTCGTCTGTTCAGTGGAAGATCTCATCCGCATGAAACAAGCCGCCGGCCGGGCGAAGGATTTGATCGAGGTGGAAGTGTTGAAAGCCGTCCTGCGCACGACGCGCGAGTGAGTTACCTGTCGGCATCGAACACCACAGAGAGCACAGCGGCGTCGCCGTGAAATCGATGCGCCACGCGAAGAACTGCCAGCGCGTTCAGCCGTCATAGTGCGCGCATGCCCCGGATCTTCATCGACCTCTTCGGGAACCGCACCCTTCACGCCCGGCGGCGCGCGCACGTGGCTGCAGCGCGGGCGTGAAGGCTTCGGGCTCGATCTGTTCGAGATCGATGAGAACCGAGGTGTCGATCAACCCACGTGGGTGACGCCGATCAGCCACGCGGAGTGGGGTCCTGGTCGATCAGGCCATCGACGTCCCGGCGAAAACGCTTGAATCGGATGCGGGGACTCCCGGCGAACGCCGCGACTGCGACGTCGGCAGGAACGAACGTTCGTCCCCTCAGCGGAATCAGCTCGCCCACCGGCACCCCATTCCGCGTGATGACGAAGGTCTTGCCGCGATCGAGAGCGCGCAGGATCCGGCCGCGCGTACTGTGTCGAAGTCGCGGGAGGGCCAGAGCAGGATGATCCGCTCCAGCCGATCGTCCGAAGTCGCGGCGCCTCCGTCGGCCGCCGACAGCAGCAGGATCAGCATCAGGAGAGATCGGCGCGTCATGTCAGTGCTCGATCGCTGCTCGTCGTATCCAACCCCGAGCCGAGCGGCGTTTCCGGTTATCGTATCCGCAGTGGATGTTCGTGGGCATTCCTTATTGAGGACACGATCGGAAGGCAAGTGTTGTCGCGCGGCGTTTGCGGAGGACATCGAGCTCGCTTCCGGTCGCAACACCCCCGCGTTTCAGGAACCAGAGGTGTCGCGGATCATCACCGATGGGTATGCGGGACGGTGATTCGAGGGTCTGGGGGAACGCCGCGAGCCCGCGGCGTTCCCCCTTTCGGACGGTCAGGTCGCTGCGACGGGCGTCGCGCGGGATTGTGCGAACGGCGCGTCGATCGGGCAATGGGTCACGTTGTGTGCGTAGTTCGCGATCGTGGTGAATGCGATCACGGCGATCGCTTCGAGCAATTGCGCCCGCGTGTATCCGGCCTCCAGCATCGCCTGTGTCGCCGGACCCGAGGCATGGCCGCGGGTGCGCAAGAGATCTCTTGTGTACGCCGTCAGAGCAGCGACACGATTGTCGCCGGGAACCCCGCCGCCGCGCAGGGCCTCAATCAGGTCCTCGGATGCGCCCTGGATGCGCGCGAAGGTCGAATGCGCAGCCACGCAATACGAGCAGTCGTTCGCGACGCTCACCGCGAGCGAGATCGCCTCGCGCTCGATGGGCGTGAACGAGCTTCGACCCTGAATCGAGCGGAGGGATGTGAACCCTTCGATGAGCGTGGGCGACTCGCCCATCGTGGCGGCGAGGTTCGGCAGAAAGCCAATCTCCTTTTGCAGTCCTTCGAGGAAGCGGCGGGATCCGGCCGGCGCGGATTCGATCGTGTGGGTGGGAAACTCGGGCATCGGTACTCTCCTTTTTCCAACGTGTTTACGCGTCAATGTCGGCTGCCGTGCGCGGCGCAACAACTCCCTCGGAGGGAGGTGCGGATCGGAGGGTGCGCGATACACTCGCGGTACGGTCATGGATGCAGCTACGACACGTCGCGAGGCTCCTCCGGTCGGGCGTCTGCTGAAGCACTGGCGCCAGGTACGGCACAAGAGCCAGCTCACGCTCGCGCTCGAGGCCGAAGTCTCACCGCGCCACCTTGGGTTCATCGAAGTCGGACGCGCGCGACCGAGCCGCGAGATGGTTCTCACGCTGGCCCAGGCGCTCGACGTCCCGCTGCGCGAGCGGAACGAGCTGCTGCTCGCGGCCGGATTCGCGCCCATGTACCACGAGACCAGCCTCGCCGATCCTGCGATGGCACTCGCGCGCCATGCAGTCGACGCCATCCTCCGGCAGCAGGAGCCTTTCCCTGCCGTGGTCATGGACCGGCACTGGAACATCCTTCTGGCGAACGACGCCGCGTCGCGCCTGTTCGGAACGTTCATCGATCTCGCCGCCGAGCCTGAGCCGATGAACGTGCTGAAGCTGATCTTCGACCCGGCCAAAGTCCGCCCGTTCGTCGTCAACTGGGAGGAGGTCGCCGAGGCGCTGATCCGGCGCGTTCATCGCGAAACGGTAGTGGGTGTCGTCGATCAGCGAACGAGCGAGCTCCTCGACGAGTTGTTCCGATATCCCGATCCGCCGCGACGTCCGAGGGTTTCCGATCTGCCGGTCGAGTCGCCGCCGTTCGTGCCGGTCGAATTCCGCGTGAACGACGTCACCCTACGCTTCTTTTCCACGGTCACGACTCTCGGCACCCCGCGTGACATCACCCTCCAGGAGATCCGCATCGAGTCGTTCTTTCCCGCCGACGCGAACACCGCGGAGCGCGCCCGCGAGATGTCGCGCTAACTGATCTAAGCAGGAGTTGGTCGCCCTTCTTCGCCGGGTAGGAACCGGCGACCTCCGGCGTGACACGGCGGAGGGCGATGCGGGGAGGAAGAACAGGAGCGACAGCCGCCAGCGCTCGAGGCTGGTCGTCGGTCGCTTCCATACCGAAGGATGCACTGCCTCGAGACGCAAGAAGTTGGACGTTCGGAACCCCTAATGGCTCCGTTCCTGAAGTCGGCCATGTATCATCGTCCGGGTCTCCCGTGGAAAAACCAGAGGCTGAGGCGCAGTTTCGCGCGCACCTTCCGGTCATTGACCGCGTCATCCGGGAGGTATGCAGCCGTGCGCGTGTCCGCGGCGCAGACGCGGAGGACTTTGCGTCCGCCGCCCACATCGCCCTGATCGAAAACGATTACGAGATCGTCCGCAAGTGGGAGGGGCGCTCGACGTTTCCGGGCTATCTTTCCGTGGTCTTCCGCCGCCTGCTGGCCGATCAGCGCACGCAACAGCAGGGACGCTGGCACCCATCCTCTGAGGCGAAGCGCATGGGGCCGGCGGCGGTTCTGCTCGACCAGCTCCTCTATCGCGACAGCCGGACGTTCGACGACGCCTCACAGATCGTGCGGACAGTCGATTCCTCGCTCTCTCCGAACGACGTGTCGATCATGGCGTCGCGTCTGCCGCCGAGGGCCAGACGCTCAACGCCGGTTGCGCTCGATGAAATCGCGGAGCCCGCGTCGGACGACCAGGCGGACGCCGGGGCGCGTGAGTACGACGCACATCGCATCGCGGCCCGTGCCGCGCAGACGGTGCGCGAGGCGATGGCGCGATGGTCGGATGAGGACGTGGTCATCCTCCGCTTCCGCTATGGCGGCGAGATGAGCATTGCGGACATCGGCCGTGCGCTGCGCCTGCCGCAACGTCCTTTGTACCGGCGGCTCGAAACGCGGCTGGCCGAGCTGCGCCAGGCGCTCGAGAGGGCCGGTCTCGACGCCGGGACGCTCGCCGAGGTGGTCGGACGAGCGGTCCGTTCCCTCGATTTCGGGCTGGCATCGTGGAAAAGCGACCTGGCGCGACAGTCGAGCAAGGAGGAGGTCATTTCACGATGACCGGCGAGACGACGCAATCCCACGTGGACCCGGAGACCCTCGCCGCGTTCGCCGAAGGGAAGGTGGCCCGGCGCGACCAGGCGCGGGTGCTCGCGCATTTGCGGACGTGCGCCGCGTGCGCGGCCGACGTGGAGGAGGCGAGTGCAACGGCCGGAGCGTCCGTCGCTCCGTCCCGCTTCGGCGCCGGATGGCTTGCCGCGGTCGCGGCGGCCGTGATCGTGGTCCTCAGCGTGCTCCTCATCCGGCAGAACGGCGATGCGAATGTGATGACGCGGCTGGTGGCCCTCGCGCCCGCTGACGCGCGGCTGGTGGAGACTCGGCTCGCGGCGTTCAACTGGGCGCCGTATCGTGGGCCGATGCGGGCTGAAACGCCGTCGGATGCCGAGCGCCGTCTGCAGATCGCCGGCGTCGCCGGCGATGCGGTCCGCGCGGCAAACCGCGATGCCGGCGCCGAAGCGCAGCGGACTGCCGGAGTGGCGTTGCTGCTGGCCGGCGAAACGGATCAGGCGCTGGCGCGGCTCCGCACGGCGGCCGAGCGAACGCCGGACGATGCCGCGAGCTGGTCGGATCTCGCCGCGGCGCTCGATGCGGCAGCCGTGAGCCTGAAGCGCCCGCAGCTTCATGCCGAGGCCCTTGCCGCTGCCGACCATGCGCTCGACATCGATCCGCGGCGTCCGGAGGCGCTTTTCAATCGTGCGCTGATCCTCGAGCACCTCAACCTGACGAACGAAGCACGGAAAGCGTGGGAAGGGTATCTGGCGGTCGACCCGTCATCGCCATGGGCCGTCGAGGCGCGCGAGCATCTGCGGCGCCTGCCCGTTTCGACAGGCGATGCGCGTTTCCGGCGGGAACAGCCCGATCTCTCCCGCGCCGCAGTGCTGGTGCGGGAGTTTCCGCAGCAAAGCCGCACCTACGCCGAAGCCGAATACCTCGGACGTTGGGGCGACACAGGCGACGTCGTGAACCTGAACGCGGCGCGTGCGATCGGCGTGGAGCTGGGGCGCACGTCCGGCGAGGCGTTGCTCGGCGACAGCGTCCGCGCCATCGATCGGGCGACCGGGGAGCGGCGCTCGCGGCTCGCCGCGGCACACGCGCTCTATCGGCGCGCGCGGATCGCGCTCTCACGACGCGAGCCGGTTGCTGCCGAACGCGACCTGCGCGAAGCAGGCGCGATGTTCGCCTCGGCCGCCAGCCCGATGGCCCTGCCGGCGCGCTACTTCGCCGCCTGTGCGCGCTTCGAGGCGGACGACGTGGCCGGCGCACGCCGCGAGCTCGAACAGCTCCGCGCCGAGACCGCGGCGCTTCCGTACCTGGCGTTGCGCGCGCAGATCGGCTGGCAGCTTGCGACCGTGGCCATGGCCGACGCGGACTGGGGCGGTGCTCTCGAGCGGC
Source organism: uncultured Thermoanaerobaculia bacterium (assembly GCA_964558905.1). GTDB lineage: Bacteria > Acidobacteriota > Thermoanaerobaculia > Gp7-AA8 > Gp7-AA8 > QHVT01. Next base: position 26,219 of record CAZLGP010000228.1, read on the forward strand.
TGGAGGAGAGCGAACGGCTCTTCCGGCGCCTGGGCGAGAGCGGAAATCTCGGCTTCATCCGGGGGATGCAGTCGACGGCGCTCGCGTGTCTCGGCGATCCTGGCGAGGCCTGGCGCGCGCGCATCGAAGCATTTTCGATTCTGGACGCGGCAGGCGTCGGCGATCGTCTGGCGGTGACGCTCGGCGGCGCCGCGCGAATGGAGCTGCACGCGGGCCGGCTCGACACGGCGGGCGCGTTTCTCCGCCTCGAATCCGATTCGGTGCGGCAACTGAACAACGGCGCCATGCTCGCGAACGCACTGGTGCGCGAGACGCTGCTGCGCACGGAGCTTGGCGAGCATGCCGCGGCGGCGCGGACCGCGCGGGAGGCGATGATTGCGGCGACGGCGGTCACCGGCCCGGCGCGCGCCATCGCCGTCGCCGACGCGAGACTCGCCGAGGGGGCGGCTGCACTGCGGGACGATCCGGCCGCCGCGCGCGCGGCGCTCACCGGCGCAATCGACTTCTACCGCTCCTCGGAACGCGCGCTGTTTCTTCCGCAGGCGTACCTGCTGCGCGCCCGCGCCGCATTGCGCGAGCGGGCGAACGAAGCGGCCATCCAGGATCTCGCCGCCGGCGTCGACGTGCTGCAACGGCATCGCCAGAGCCTGGCAGGCCCGCTTGTCGGCAGCGACATCCTCAATGCCGGCGTCGCCCTCGGCCGCGAGGCGATCCGGCTGCGGCTCGCGATGAATGATGTCGCCGGTGCGTTCGCCGAAGCCGAGCGCCGCAATCAGCAGATCGCGACGGCGGGCGAATCGCCGGTGACGCTCGATGGCCTGCAGCGCCGGCTGCGCGGGACATCGACGGTCGTGCTGTCGTTGGCCATGCTGGGCGATGAAGTTGCCGCCTTCGCCGTGACCGGCAGCAGAGTCGCCGTCACGCGGGCGCCGCTCGACGAGCGGCAACTCGCATCGCGCATCCGCGGGATCTTCTACGCGGGCAGCAAGGACGCGAGCACCGGCGACGCCAGCGCGCTGTACGACGTGCTCGTCCGTCCCTCCCAGGAAACGCTCTTCGAATCGCGGCACCTGATCGTCGTCGCGGACGCGACGCTGCAAGGGGTGCCGTTCGCCGCGCTTCACGACCGCACCACGGGGCGTCATCTGATCGAGATGATGCCGGTCGCGGTGGCCGAAAGCGCGTCGTCGCTGCGTCCAGTATCCGGCGCGGCGCCGCTGCCGCTCGTGGTGGCGGTCGCACTTCCGCCGGGGGATCTCGCGGCGTTGCCGGATTCCGAGCGCGAGCTCGCCGACGTGACCGCGCTCTATCGCCAAACGATCTCCCTGGAACCGGCGGCTGCGACGTTCGCCGCGTTCCACAGCGCCGCGCCGGGCGCGGGGATCGTGCATCTCGCGGGACATACCTCGCGGGCGAGGGGCGCGACCGAGCTGTCGCTGCGCTTCGCCGAGCACCGCGCGACCTGGAGAGACATCGCCGCGATGCAGTTCGACGACGCGGCGGTCGTGATTCTCTCCGCCTGCGAAACGCTCTCGCGTTCCGAGGTGCGGCAGACCCGTTCTCTCAGCCTCGGCGGTGGAGTGCTCGCCGCGGGCGCGGGGGACGTGATCGGCACGCTGGCGCCGATCCGCGACCGCGACGCCGCGGCGTTCTTCCGCGACGTCCATCGCGGTCTCGCCGCAGGCCTCGGCGCCGCCGACGCGCTCCGCCGCGCGCAACTGGCCGCACTGGCCTCCGAGTCGTCGACCCGCCACTCGCCGTGGCGCGCAGTAGCGCTGCTCACCCGCCGCATTCCGCGCTGAAGAGGAGATTCGCGATGAAGGTGCAGTTCACTTTTCTGGGGATTTGTACGTACTTCAACGATTTTGCGAGTTGGTTTCCCGGTCCCGCGGCACCGCCCCATCGGATGGTGCTGGTCAATGGCGTCGATGAACCCGTTCCGCACTATGCGCGACTCCAGGTCGACAATGCCGACGACACCTGGGAGTGGACAGAGGACGGCGAGCTGGTCAGAGGCGGCCACGGCAAGTACGAGCTCAATGTCGCCGGAGGCCCGGTCAAAATCAGCGTTCCCGGGCCGTCCCACGATCAGGGATGGACGAACAATGCGTGGTGTCTCCCACACCTGCAGAACGCGATTCCCGACGGCCAGCGAATCAGCCGGCCCAACGGCGCCGTCGTCGACGGACCTGAGGGCGCGTGCTACGTGGACTTCACGTACGGCACGATCGACGGGTACGCCGTTCCAGCCGCCCCGAAATCAAAGCCGCGACTGATGAAAGCGATCTCGATCGTGACCATCGAGACGGTTAAACCGGAAGTCACGATCGCATGGCAGGACGGCACCGTCGTCAGCGGGATCAAACTCAAGGGGGACTCCGCGCAAACCGACCTCCTGATCACGATCTCAAACGAGCCGGAGGGGACCTCGGATGACCACACAAAGGATTTCGCGCTGAATTTCAAGGTGCTGGAGGGCGGGACACCGCCCTACTGGATCCCGCCGACCACCATCGCCTGCCCGCCCTACTGTCTTTGTCAGGAAGCCGTCGGCGGAGATGCCGGACCGGGCTGCTCGAATACAGACTACCCCTGACTCTCACAATGCCGCTAGCGTGAAGTCGACGTTGTCGAACAACGGCTCGCTCGAGGAGACCGTCAGCGTTCGCGATGCGGCGCTGCCGGTCACCCGGATCGTGTACGTCCCCGGCTTCACCGCGCTGAAGACGTAGAAGCCGTCATAGGCGGTGAACGTTTCATCGGCGATCGTGCCGTCCGCGCGGAGCAGGTCCACGCGGACGGCCGGCGCCTTCCGATCGACGCGGGAGACCGTTCCGGTGATCTCGCCGGTGACGACGATCGGAAACAGCACGACCTGCGGCTTGCCGGCGCGCGCGACGAACGCCGTTCGCGGCGTGGCCGGCAGCCAGCCGGGGTCTTCGAGCGTGTTCGTGGCGACGCCGATCTCGCTCCGGCGGTCGGGGGGCAGATTGTCGAGGAAGGCGATGCCCCGGAGATCGGTCACCACCGGCGTGGCGTTCTGATTGACGACGAAGCCGGCGCCAGCGATCGGCGGCTCTCCGTCGTCCTGCCGGCCGTTGCCGTTGTCGTCGAGGAAGACGATCGCGGCGACCGCCCCCGATGACGCCGAGGGCTTGCTGCGAAACGACCACCGCGGCACGAGAGGGTTGCGCAGGACGCTGGTGGAGAGCTCGACGCGCACGACCGGGTTGCCGCGCGACGGCACCTCGGCCGTGAGCGCAACGGCATACAGTCCGGCGTCGCGCCGGATGCTGGCGGAGACGCGGGACAGGCCGCTCGAGAGACTCGTGTCGATGGCCGCGCGCAGGTCGACGTTCGGGAAATGCCGCCACTCGGCCGCGATGGAGGTGCTTCGCCATACGCGATTCGGTGTGATGCCGTATTCGATCTCGCCGCGGAGCGCGACCTCCCCGCTGACGCGGCTGAATCTCAGCGTGCCAGAGGTGGTGTCCCCGCTCGCGCGGACGTTGCTGGCCAGTCTGGCCTGCAGAGTGTTGGTGACGAAGAGACGCCCCAGCGCGGTAGAGACCGCGCCGCCGAGGATCGTGATGCGGCCGCCGGAGACGAGATCGTCGGACGTGACGTCGAAGCGCATCGGAAAGAGGCGGCGCCGGCCGATGGTGCCGCCCGCGTGCAGGGACGTGCGCGCGGCGATCGGCCCATGCACGGTCTCGTCATAGGTCTCGCTGGCGAAATGGTCGAGTTGCGCGCGCGCGACGGAGAGAGCGATCGCTCCGGCGCGCATCTGCATTCCGCCGCGGACGATGGTGCCGCCCCGAAGATCGCGCGCCGCGTCGGTGTAACCGAAGACCCGGCCGAACGCGCCGCGCACGCCTCCGCTGACGTAATGGCGTCGCCTGCCGCCGGCTTCGAGCGATGTGATGGCGGTGGTCAATGTCACCTGCCTGGTCAGGCCATACGCGAGCTCGGCCATGTGCCTGCCCGCCGTGACCATGCGGTAATCGAGCCGCCCCTTGCGCGTCAGAGTGTCGCCGGCATGGAAGGTGCGCGTTTCGACGCGCTCGCGGCCGCGGGCGTCGTGAAAGACGAGCCGGAAGACGTTCATGCCGTACAGCACCGGGACGTCGGCGAAGGTGTAGTGCCCGCCGCTGTCGGCACCCCGTACGTATCCCGCCAGCGTGCCGTTCAGATACAACTCGACGTCTTCGCCGGGACGGAGCTCGCCGGTGAGCGTCTGCTCGTCGAAGCGCGAAGGCCGCTCGATCGGAAAGCTGCTGATCGAGGCGCCGGTGCCGCGCTTCGGTGCCGCCACGAGGTCGTTCCCCGGAAAAAAGACCTGGCCGATGGCGTACTCGCGCGCGTGTAGCGGGCCGAGCAGCCGGGGCTCGGGATCGCGGCGGCCCGGCGGTGAGCCACGCTCCGGCGAGTGGCTGCGTATTGCTGCCGGCGAGGAACACCGTGGTGGCGAGACCGGCCACGTCGCCGGTGGCGAAGAGGTCATAGTCGAGCGAAGACGAAGCTCTGCTCATCGTCGAACGGAGGCTTGCATCGACGAATGGACCGTCGAGCAGCGCGTAACGGTTCGGCAGCAGCGGCAGGAAAGCCTGCCGGCCGCGGTGCGACGCGAGCATCGCCGCCCCTTCCTCCCGTTTGCGCCGCAACTGAAACGGCAGCGGCGAAGCGCTGCGGAGGGTGACGGTCGATGCGTGCCGGTCGACGGCGACCTCCAGCGAGAACCATTCCGCGAAGAGCGCGCCTCCGGCCAGCACGCCGTCTTCCGTCGCCGTCATGCGCGCTTCGTCGAACGGGACGGACACTCCGCCGATCGCGATGCCGTGCCGGCCGTCGACGACGGCGTCGAGCTCGAGCAGCCGCGCCACCTCGGCGACAGGGAACCGCACGTCGCCGTCGACGACGGTCGCTTCCATCGCGTCGCTGAGCGTTTCGCCGCCGACGTGTACCGCCAGCAACAGCCGCTCCGGCTCGTCCGCCACCGTGGCCGGCGTCGCCGCCAGGACACCGGCCAGCACTGCGAGCCGCGCGACGGCGAGAGCGCTAAGTACAGCGCCCCGGAAGTTGGACACCAACTTCCGGGGCGCTGTACTAAGGCAGAGAGAGCGTCGCGTCGGTGCGCTGAGAGCCGTTCTTTTCCGCATCGGCATATGACACCTGCAGCGTTCCGGCGGCGAGCGTCGACCCTTCCGGCATCTCGAGACGGAGCGACATCGCGCGCTCCGGCAACGGCAGGTACATTGAGACGCCTTTCACCACAGCCACCTCGCGCGTCTCACCGCCGCGCGGCGTGAAGGTGACGGCGATGTTTCCGTACGTGGAGCGATTGCCATCTCGCAGCAGCCGGAACTCGATCGTGTTCGCGGCGCCGAGGCGCACGCCGTCGATGCGCACGTCGCTCTTCGTCTCTTCGAAGCGGGCGATCACCGGGACCGCCACACCGTAGATGGGGGTGACGCCGGCGCTCATCGACGTCGGATCCGCCGCCACCGGCGTGCGATCGA
>CAZLGP010000229.1:0-102165 GCA_964558905.1 uncultured Thermoanaerobaculia bacterium
ATGTGTTGGTTGCCAGTGGCCGGTTGCCAGCTGCCAGTGCTGCTTCGCCTGGGCCACCAGTCCCTGGCAACTGGGAACTGGCCACTGGCAACCGCGAGGCGAGCCGCTCCAGCGCCTCGCGGTCGTCGCTCCAGCGGATCCTTGCATACGCCTCGGCGAACGTAAACCAGCCCCAGGTGTCGTGCTCGAGCGCATCGACGCGGATCGGAATGCGTGAGTCGACCTGCACCTCGAAGGCCGGCTCGCTGGCGATGACCGGCGCGGCGTGACGCGACTCGAGGTAGTGCGACTCGATCATGAAGGACTGCGTGAGGTCGAGGCTGCGCGGCTCGAGATCGTGGCCGGTCTCCTCGCGCAGCTCCCGACGGGCCGCGTCGAGCGTCGACTCGCCCTCCTCGATCGCGCCGGTGATCGGCTGCCAGAAGTTGCCGCGCTCTGCCTTGCGGTGGAGCAACAGCACGCGCAGGCCGTCGTGGACCAGCACTTTCACGAGTCTGATGGTCTCTGCACGCGGCACGAGCTCGCGCTCGAAGACCTCGGCGAATTTCGCGGCGAGGACCTCGCGCACCTCATCGAGCGGCACGCGCCGTCCGGTCTCGCGCTCGATCGACGTGACGCTGGTGCCGCGCAGGCCGCACGGCGTGATGAGGCGGAAGTGCTCGAGGTTGGTGTTGACGTTCAGCGCCCAGCCGTGCGACGTGACCCAGCGCGCGATGCGCACCCCGATCGCCGCGATCTTGTCGTTGCCGACCCAGATGCCGCGCATCCCCTCGGCGCGCGCGGCGGTGATGCCGTATTCGGCGACGGTGCGAATCAACACTTCCTCGATGGCGGTGACGTACTTGCGGACGTCCCGGTTGCCTTCGCCGAGGTGGAGGATGGGGTAGCCGACGATCTGGCCGGGGCCGTGATAGGTGATGTCGCCGCCGCGAGTGGTCTCGTAGAAGCGGACGCCGTGACCCGCGAGCGCCTCGGGCGTCGCGAGGAGATTCGTCGCGTCGCCGCCGCGCCCGAGGGTGATGACGGGTGGGTGCTCGAGGAAAAGGAGTTGGTCGTCGATCTCCTCGCGCTGGCGCATCTCCACCAGCTTCTGCTGGAGCTTCATGCCGTTCTCGTAGGTGACGAGGTGGAGGCGGTGGAACTCGCACCGGCGCATCGGAGGTGCACAACGTGAGGCAACGCGCGGCATTCCCTGGCGTGGTGCCGGCGTCCCGCCGGCCGCCGGATCGGCGGCACCACAAGCGCTCCTACCGCCTCCGCAGTTCTTCGCGGAACTTCTTCGCGTCCCGTGCGACCTGCGGATCCTCGACGACCAGCAGCAGCTCGTCCAGCACCTTCAGCGCGGCGCGGTTCCTCCCCGTGTTGGCCAGAGCCACGGCGTCGTTGTACATGGTGATGTGGCGGTTCACGGCGCCGACGGACTCGAGGGATGCGGCCTGCTGCTCGAGCTCGCGCCGGGCGGTCGCGTCGTCGATCGCGGCGGCGAGGCCGCGGACGATCGTCGCAGCCTCGTCGAGCTTGCCCTCTTTCGCGAGTGCGTTCGCCCGCGCCGTTTCGGCGACGAGGCGCACGTTCTTCGCGGCGAAGACGAGCTGTTTGTCGCGCGCATTCGCGAAGACCTCGGCGTAGAGCGCCTCCGCCCGTTCGAGCTGCTGCGTGCGGAGGAGCATCGCGTAGAGATTCAGGGCGATGTCGCTCCGCGCCGGCAGGAGCGCGCGAGCACGCTCGAGGTGGGCGATGCCGGGCGCGGGATCGGTCTCGACGAAGTACGAAGTGCCGATGGCCGCGCGCGCGACCGCTTCTCCCGCCCCGAGGGCGAGGGCGCGCTCGGCGAGCGCACGCGCCTGGCGGAAGCTCTCCGTGTCGCCTTCGAGGGGCTCGAAGATGCCGGCGAACGGACCGAGGGCGGTGGTCAACAGCGTTTCGGCGTACATGAGATGCACGTCGGGGTCGTTGAGACCCGCGGCGATCGCCTCTTCGAAACGACCGACCGCGGCGAGGGTGCGTGCATGCCGCGGATCGATCCGCAACGCCTCCCGGTAGTGACGGTGCGCATCTTCTTCGGCGCCGGAGACGTACGACAGGAAGCGTCCTAGCTCGAACAGCAGCGTCGCACGATCGACGGGCGACGGATCGGGGACCGCGAACCGCGCGCCCGTGAGCTCGACGCGATCTCCCACGTGCGCCATGCGGATGCCCTTCTCCATGTCGCGCAGCGACTTGCCGTAGTGCTTCTGAAGCGCCTCGGCGACCGCTGAGCCGCGCTCGACGTCCTCGAGGAATGGAAAGAAGCGCTCGCGGTTCGTCCGCATCAGCCAGTTCACCGCGGCCCAGCTTTGCGCATAGAACTGCGGCAGCATCGCCTCAGCGGTCTCCGCGCGCACCGCGAACATCTGCTCGAGCGGCATCGGGAGGCCTCGGCGGACGAACCTCGCGTGGGAGCGGATCGACGACCCGGCGGTGATCTTTCCGTCGCGGATCTCGCCGTTCGAGAAGTACTCGGCGAGTCCCTCTTCGAGCCATTGCGGCGCGAATTGCTCGCTCTGGCGCAGGAGATCGTGCACCAGCTCGTGCATCGCGGTCTTTGCGATGCGCTGATTGCGACGCGAGGCGTCGATGAACATCGTGCCGCCCGAAGCATGGCGGACATAGAGCCCGGTCGCGGCCGGCTTCTCGACGCCGAGAAGCAGCTCGAAGTAGGGCTCACTCTCCATTCGGTCCGCGAAGACGAGCACCATCGTCGGGACGCCAGCGGAGCTGAAGCGCGGAGAGGCCCTGGTGAGGATGGATGCGAGGGTCTCGAGCTCCCCGACGATGGCCCTCGTCTGTTCCGCGGAAGCGTTGCTGAGGACGTCGTAGCGCGCGGAACGGATGCGCATCCAGGTCGCGCGCTCGTCCGGAAAGGCGATGGGACTCTTGGCCTTCCGCACCTTTCCGTCGCGCGCGATCCCGATCGGCACCGGCGGGACGTAAACGTCCTGCGCGAGTGTGGCGGTCGCGACGATGAGGATGGGGAGGATGCGACGCACGATGCTCTTGCAACGCCGAGCGGGGTCGGGGCCTTCCGGGCCTGTTACATCCCGAACTGGCCCTTCTCGATGATCTCCTTCACGCGGGCCATGAACTGATCGGCCACGGCGCCGTCGATGAGGCGGTGGTCGAAGCCGAGGGAGAAGTAGCACATCGAGCGGATGGCGATGAAGTCGCCGTCTTTCGTCTCCACGACCATCGGGCGCTTCTTGATGCCGCCGACGCCGAGGATGGCGACCTGGGGCTGGTTGATGATCGGTAGGCCGAACAGGCCGCCGTAGACGCCGGGGTTGGTGATGGTGAACGTCCCGCCCTGTACGTCCTCGGGGGAGAGCTTCTTCGAGCGTGCACGCTCGCCCAGGTCGTTGATCGCGCGGGAGGCGCCAAGGATGTTGAGCTCGTCCGCGTGCTTGAGCACGGGTACGATCAGACCCCAGTCGAGCGCGACGGCGATCCCGATGTTGTGCTCGCGGTGGTAGACGACGTTGCTTTCGTCCATCGACGCATTGAGAACAGGGAACTCGCGGAGGCCGGCGATGACGGCCTGCACGATGAAGGGCATGAAGGTGAGTTTCACCCCTCGCTCGGCGTAGGCGTCCTTGTGCTGGCGGCGCAGTTTGTCGACGTTCGTGAAGTCGACTTCGAAGACGGTGTACACGTGCGCCGAGGTCTGCTTCGACTGGATCATGTGCTGCGCGATCTTCTTGCGCATCACCGACAGCGGCTCGAGCCGGACGTTCTCGCCCTCGGCAAACTGCGGCGCCGCGCGCGGTGCGCGCGCCTGCGGCGAGGGAGCGGCGGCGGTTGCCGGACCCGGTGCAGGTTTTTCTGCAGCGGGCTTCGGTTGCTGGAGGAAGTCGAGGATGTCGCTTTTCGTGACGCGACCGGAGACGCCGGTGCCCTCGAGCTGGGAGATGTCGACGTTGTTCTCCGCGGCGATCTTGCGTACGAGCGGAGAAGACTTCGTGCGGCGGCGCTCTTCTAGGTCGGTTGGCGGTTGGCGGTTGGCGGTTGCCGGGGGAGGGTCGGCCTCGGTGACCGCGTCCGTGATCTGCGGGTTCACCGTGGTCGGCGGCGTGGCGGCCGGCGCTTCCTGCTTCACCTCTTGTGCGGTCGCCTCGTTCGCTTCCTTCTGTTCAGGCGCGGCCTGCTGTTCGGGCTCTGCCTTCCGCTCGGGCGCCGGTGCACTTGGCGCGGCTGCCTCGCCCTCGGCGGCGATGCGCGCGACGACGGCGTTCACCGGGACGGTGTCGCCCTCTTTCGCGAGAATCTCGGCGAGCGTGCCCGCGGCGGGCGAGGGGATCTCGGCGTCGACTTTGTCGGTGGAGATCTCGAGCAGCGGCTCGTCGCGATCGACTTTGTCCCCGACCTGCTTGAGCCACTTGGAAACGGTCCCCTCGGCGATCGATTCGCCCATCTGGGGCATTACGACGTCATGTGCCATGCGATTTCTCTTGCTCCTGAGCTACGACGCGCTTTGTACATGCAAAAGCAGCGCGCGGCAAGTTGGGGCGTATGGAGTGGGGGCGGCACGCAGCCGTTTTCCGAAAACGGGCCGCGCGGGCGTCCCGCTCGTGCGTGCCCGCGGGACGCGTCCACGTGGCCGGCGGGACGGCGGCGGTCCGAATGTGTTCTGCGATCCTTGATCGCCGGTTGGCGGGGAGACGTCCTTGGAGACGCCCAGCGCGAGTGGACTCCCGCCAACCGCCAACCGTCAACCGCCAACCGGCTAGTAATGAATCGCGTGTCCGTGCACGTCTTCCGCGGCTTCCATCATCGCCTCGGAGAGCGTCGGGTGGGCGTGGATGGTCTTCATGATCGATTCCGCCGTCGCTTCCAGCTCGAGGGCGGCGACGGCTTCGGCGATGAGCTCCGTTGCCTTGGGGCCGACGATGTGGACGCCGAGGATCTCGTCGTACTTCGCGTCCACGACGTACTTCACGAGACCGTTCGCGTCGCCGATGATCTTGCCCTTCGCGTTCGCGGTGAAGGGGAACTTGCCGACCTTCACGTCGTGGCCGCGCTCTTTGGCTTTCTTTTCCGTCAGGCCGACCGACGCGACCTCCGGCTCGGTGTACGTGGCGTTGGGGACGTGGTCGTAATTGATCGGGCGGACTTCCTTGCCGGCGATGTGCTCGACCGCGAGGATCCCTTCGGCGGACGCACAGTGCGCGAGAGCGGGCGTCGGAACGATGTCGCCGATCGCGTAGACGTTCGGCTCGCCGGTGCGCATCATCTCGTCGATCTCGATGAACCCGCGCTTGTCCATCTTCACGCCCTTCAGGTTCTCGACGCCGCAATCCGCGGTGACGGGGCCGCGGCCGGTCGCGGAGAGGACGATCTCCGTCTCGATGGTCTGCTGCTTGCCTTTTGCCTCGACGACCGATTTCACGCCGGTCTTCGTGATCTCGCAGGAGAGGACTTTGGCGTCGACGAGCACGTCGATGCCCTTCTTCTTCATGATGCGGGTGAACTCCTTCGAGATCTCCTCGTCCTCGATGGGGAGGAGCTGGGGCATCACTTCGACGATGGTCGTCTTCGTGCCGAAGCGGCTGAAAATCGACGCAAACTCGCAGCCGACCGCGCCCGCGCCGATGACCAGCATCGACTTCGGGATGCGGTCGATCTTCAGGATGTGATCGGAGTTGATGATCTTCTCGCCGTCGGCCTTGATGTGCGGCAGGTCTTTGGGGACGGAGCCCATCGCGAGAATGAGGTTCTTCGCCTTGAGCTGTTTTCCCTCCTGGCCGTCGACCGCGACCTCGATAGTGTTGCGGTCGATGATCTTGCCGAAGCCGGTGATCCTCTCGACCTTGTTCTTCTTGAAGAGGAACTCGATGCCTTTGGCGTTGGCGTCGACGACGCCCTGCTTGCGCTTCTGCACGTCCGACCAGCTGATGGTGACGTCGCCGACGGTGATGCCGAAGTCTTTGGCCTTCTGGATCTTGCTCCACACATCGGCGTTCTCGAGGAGCGACTTGGTGGGGATGCAGCCGCGATGGAGGCAGGTGCCGCCGAGGAAGGGATCTTTTTCGATGACGCCGACCTTGAGGCCGAGCTGTCCGGCGCGGATGCCGGCGACGTAGCCGCCCGGACCGCTGCCGAGGATGAGGACGTCGTACTGAGTCTGTTCTGCCAAAGGAACCTCCGTTTTCAGGGCGCGGGGGGCAGGGGGCAGGGCGCAGGAGAGAGCCGGAGCGTCGTTTCTGCCCCCTGCCCCCTACGCCCCCGCGTCAGGGCGCGCATTATATGCAGATGCGAGTCGCCGTCACCTTCTGCTGCTCGCCGCCCGAGGCGCGCTCGCGCATCCGCCGGTCGGTGGGATCATCGATGCGAGCGGGTGCGTCTGTCAGGAATGCGATGCGGGTGAGGAGGATTCGTGCGTGCGGACTGTCTCCGGCCGGTGTGCCGCGATCGTCCCGGCGATGAACAGCAGGAGCGGCGTCATCAGCGTCCGTCCCGCGGACCACTCGAGGTGGGGCTCCGCGCGGGTGTAGACGCTCAGCAGGAAGAGCAGGAACGACACGCAGGCAACGAGGTAGGGGATCGCGTTCTTGACGCGCCCGCAGAAGAGGATGATGCCGAGCGCGATCCAGGGCGTGTACCAGAGGTGCAGCGAGAGCTCGCGCACGAGCTCGAGGAAGGTCGGCCAGATGTACCGGATCGAGAGATCTTCGCGCGGGACGTAGGTGTCGGTGAGTCCGCGCGCGATGCCGAACAGGAGCCACGTCGTGAGCGTCGCCACCGGGAGCGCCGCCATCTTCGCGCCGGCGATGAGGCGCTCGCGCAGCGTTCCTTCGCGCGCGATCCACGTCAGGCCGCAGACGAGGAGGACGAACACGCCGCCTTCGACTTTGGTCAGCGCGACGCCCGACAGTGCCACCGCGGCGATCCAGTCGTTCTCGCTGCTGCGGGTGCGCCAGCAGGTGAGCGCTGCCAGCGCGATGGCCTCGAACATGTGCAGCGGCGGCTCGGCGTTCCCCGCCACCTGATTGCGGACGTAGAACAGCGCGTACAGCGCGACAAAGAGCGCCACGATGCCGTCGATTGAGCGCACGCCCGCGTAGCGGCCGAAGCCCCACAGCGCGAGGGCCGCCGCGAGGAGAAACAGCGGCGTCGCGAGGATCGCGCCCCACCAGTCGAGTGCACCGTCGCCGCCGACGAGCGTCCATGCGTAGTACAGCGGTAGCAGCGGCGGATAGTCGGGATGCATGTAGTGGCTGGGAGCCTTCGTGAACTCGGTGTCGAGGAATCGCTCCGCGCCCCACTGCTGGCCCTTCACGCCCCAGAAGTAGACGAAGTCGCCGGAGGTCGCCGCCCCGGAGAGAATGGAAGAGACGAGGATCAGGGAGGCGACCAGAGCGATGATGAGAATGGTTGGCGGTTGGCGGTCGGCGATAGGCGGCGGAGCCGAAGTCGCGAGGCGGCGCCGTTCTCCCGCCAACCGCCAACCGCCAACCGCCAACGGGATCGGCACCAGCATCCACCACGTCCACCGCACGCCGACCATCGACAGCACGAACATCTCCACCACGATCGCCAGCAGTCCGAATGCAAACCAGACCGCGAATCGGGCCGCAACGGGCAACCGCGACACGCTCGGCCAGCCGCCGAACAGCGGCAGCGCGAGCGTCATCAGCACGAATCGCGTGCCTACCACCGCGTCCTCCGCCAGATCGCACCGGTGTCGTTCGCATGCAGGAGCTCGTAGCGCGGATCGCCGAGCGGTGCGTCCAGCGTGATGATGAAATCGGGAAGCTCGCTCTGCGGGACGACGCGCTGATAGGGGAGCTGTCCGTGCGAGAAGCGCAGGACCTGCTTGTCCTCGTCGCGCCGCAGCGGCTTATACACCGTCACGCTCGCCCCGCGCGGCAGGACCTTCGACGCATGCTCGAGCAGGAGCAGCGTGTTCTCGGCGCTCTTCGGCGACGTGCTCGAGCGGGAGGCGATCGTCCGGCCAATCGCCGGACCACCACGCGCAAAGTGCTCCTGCGCGGCGATGCCGATGTACAGCAGCGAGAAAACCCAGGCGGTGACGATCGGAAGCCGGAGACGCACGAGCGCCGCATTGTAGATGGACACCGCGCACCAGGGGCCTACCTGACGATGCCAATGACCCCGGAGACGCCGCGGGACGGCCGGCAGGACAAGGATGCGGCGGAGCCGCCGACGAGGACAGGTGCCGCGGAGCGGCCGGCAAGGGCAAGGTGCAGCGGAGCGGCTGGCAAGGACAAGGGGTTGCGGAGTGGCTGGCAAGGACAAGGTGTAGCGGAGCGGCCGGCAGGGACAAAGATGCCGCGGAGGGGCGGGCAGGGACAAAGATGCCGCGGAGGGGCGGGCAGCGACAATGATGCCGCGGAGCGGCATCGGACGGTAGCCGGGGGTTCGAGCGCAGCGAGCACCCCCGGATCGCAGGCGGATGAACGGTGTGCCGCGTCAGCGGCACCGGATGTCTACGCCGCGTACCGCGGGAAGCGCGAATTCGCTCCCTCGGAAACGCCCAGGTCCACCGTGTGTGGAATTCGAGCCCCGGAACCGTGGGTCGCGTGCACGATGATGCGATGGCAAATACGTATACGAACCTGCACTACCATGTGGTCTTCTCAACCAAACACCGCGCACCTTTTCTGACCGACGAACGGACGCAAGTGCACGAGTACCTGGGTGGATGCATCCGAACGCTCGGCGGTACCGCGCTGGAAATCGGCGGTATATCGGATCACGTTCACGCGCTCTTGCGCCTGAAGCCTACGCATTGCGTCGCCGATGTGTTGCGCGAGATCAAGAAGGCATCGTCCATATGGCTCCGTGAGTCGATTGCGTCCTTTCAATGGCAGGATGGATATTCTGCGTTCACGGTGAGCTCATCGCAGATCGACCGGGTGTGTCGCTATATCCAGGATCAGGAGCAGCATCACAGAAAGACCACCTTCGCGGACGAGCTGCGTACGATGCTGAAGGTCAATGGGATCGCATTCGACGAGCGGTTTCTCTTGTAGTCCGTCCGGTGCCGCTGACGCGGCACACTGTTCATCCGCCTGCGATCCGGGGGTGCTCGCTGCGCTCGAACCCCCGGCTACCGTCCGATGCCGCTCCGCGGCATCTTCTATCCGTGCCGGCCTCTCCGCTGCACCTTGTCCTTGCCGGCCGCTCCGCTGCACCTTGACGGGTTGCTCGCAACCGCACCCCGGCTACCGTCCGTCGCCGCTCCACGGCGAGTACGTTCGGGGTCGTTCGTGATCTGGTCGCATGCGACGGTGTTGCTCGCTACTGCTCGCTTACCGCGGAGCGGTGGGCGGACGGTAGCCGGGTGCCAGTACGCTTCTACTGCGCCGGCACGTAGGTCGGGTCCTGGGTGATCTGATCGATGGCGCTGCCATACGCGGTGACGCGACCTTCGCCTCCGACCACCTTCACCGTCACGCGACCGTTGTAGAGGGCCTCGGGGAGGGCGAAGCCGACGAGGCCGAGCTGGCGGAATTCGTTGGCCTGGAGGTTGACCGAGACGACGGTCGTGGTCAGCCCGTCGGACGTGATCAGGCTGACCTCGACCGTTGCCGGTTGGCCGGTCGTCTCGTTGAGGCCGATGTTCGTGCGGATGCGGGTCGACTGCTCGACCTGCAGGATTTGCAGGGCCCGGTCGCCGACGCCGATCGACTCGGCTACCGTCACGCCGGGGATGAACTGCCCGTATGTTCCGTTCGACGTCTGGTTGTACGTGCGGGCCGTCGCCGTCAGCGCCGTCTCCTCGGGCGTGGTGATGACGATCGATCCGCCGGCGTCGGTGTTCATCCCGAATGTGTTCACGAGCACGTTGTCCAGTACCTCGATCTCACCCGCGTCGACGGTGATCTCACGAGCGATCGCGCCGGCCGGATTCCCCATCGGATAGAACGTGAGCGTGGCCGGCGTGGCCGTCGTTCCGGCGTTGAAGATGCGCAAATCCGAGACCCAGAACGCGGAGCCGGTATTGAGGTAGGCCATGCCCGGGACGATGGTGCGATCGGTGACGACCGCTCCTTTCACCACGGGCGACACGAGCAGGGGATCGTTCGTCGCGTTGTCGACGGACGATACATACGCGGTGACCTTGCCGTCGCCGCTGGTCACCTCGACCTCCACGCGGCCGTCGATGAGGTTGTTGATGCCGTTGTTCTGGAGCAGCCCGTTCATCTGGCGATGCTGCATCGCGCCGAGGGAGACGGGGATCGTGGCCAGGAGGTTGCTCGCCGTGTCATAGACGCGCACGGCCAGGTTCACCGGCTGCCCGGAGGCCTCGAGGAATCCGAAGTTCGCGCGATACGCCACCGACTGCGCGATCTGCTGCAGGGAGAGGATCGTGCCTTGCCCGACGAAGTCCGCGAACGGCGTCGCCGGGATGAACTGCCCGAACGTGCCATTCGGGGTGAAGTTGTACGTGCGGCTCGACGCGACGGTATGGATCTGCTGCTGGGCGGCGTCACTGATCGATCCGAAAAGGCCGCCGGACTCGGAGGTCGTCACCGGTCGCACCTCGAGCATGCCGATGGAGCTGCCGATCGTGCCCGATCCGAACGCGCTGGCGACGACGTCGTCCAGCGCCATCGTCACCCCGGGCGGGACTTCGATCGTGCTGGTGATGCCGTTCGTCGTGCCGTCGAGTCCGGACGGCGTGAAGTTGAGGTCGTACTTCATCGTCTGCGCCGTGAGGTTCGTCAGACGGATGTCTGACTCGAAGAGCGAATCGTTCACGCCCGCCGCGTGGCCGACGGCGGCGAAGATCAACGCATCCGGCGGAGGCGTGCCCTTGCCGCTCGGGGTCACGGGCGTGACGAGACTGAGCGACAACGGGAGCGACACGGTCGTCCCGTCGTTCCGCGCGACGCCCTTCGCCGCGCCGGCGGCGTACGTCACCTGCAGCGTCGCCGTGTTCGTGCCGATGCCGAGGTGGCCGGGATCGGCCGTGACGGTGAGCGTGAGTCCTTCGACCGGCAGCGTTCCGCTCGACGGCGTCACGGTGAGCCACGGCTGGTCCGTCTTCACGGTGAACTGCTCCGGCGCGGAGCGGCCGGGCAGGAACACCTTTTGGACGATCGGCGAATCGGTGCCGAGCTCCGAGCTCGCGTTGTTCGTCTTCGCTTCGATGACGAACACGCCCACGACGGCGGAGTACGGCCCGCGCTCGTCGGCGCAGTCACTGACGCCCCGCACGCGATAGAGATACTGCACGGGCGCGCCGTTGACCTCGTGCGTGAAGGTCATCGACGGACTTGACGAGGTGAACGACGACGCGTTCTCGAAGTCGAGCGAGGTCGACTCCTGCACTTCGTAGCTGGACACGTTCGGCAGCGGCGTCCAGCGCAACTGGTACGGGACACCCGACAGCGCCTGCCCGATCGCGTTCGCCTCGGGGCGCGATGGCTTGCCGCACGGCTGCGCCTCGATCACGTCGATCTGCGTTTCGGCGGAGAACGTCGAGGGACAGTTGTCCGCGAAGCGGGCTTCGACGAACCAGCGGTACGTGCCCGAGGGCAGGTCGACTTTCGCGTTGCGCGCGGTCGTCGTCGCGACGATGGCCGGCGAGCCCTGCGCGACCCAGATGCGGTACTCGATCGCGCCCGGCACGCCGAGCCACGCGAACTGGACCGGCGACTGGATGTTCCCGTGCTCCCCGGTGGGGAAGAGCACGACCGGTTTGCGGTCGGGGCAGTTCTGCGGGCGTGGGACGGAGAACGTGAACGGCTGCGCGCGCAACGCGTCGCACCCGCCCAGGATCGCGATCACGCTCCAGGTGATCCTCCCCGGAGGCACGCGGCGGCGGAGCTGAGTGCCGTTCGTCGTCCCGAGGACGGTTTCCGAACCGTCGTCGACCTTCGCCACCACGGCGTACTGAATCGCGCCGCTCACGGGCGTCCACACGAAGTCGACTTCCGGCTCGACGTTCGTGGCGCCGTTCGACGGCGATACGAGCTCGGGCGCCTCGGTCGGACAGCTCTGCGCTCGCCGGACCGTGAACTGTGTCCGCGCGGATTCGGTCGACGCGCACTCGTCGAGCTCCGCCTGCACGACGAGGATGTAGTCGCCAGGGAAGAGCGCGCGCGTGAGCTCGGTCTCCTCCGTGACGCCGAGGAGCGTGGGCCGGTCGTTGACGAGGGCGAGGACGCGGTACTTCCGGGCGCCGGAGACGCCGCTCCAAGCGATCGTGACCGGAGACGGAACGGTCGAGCCGTTCGCGGGCGAGAGAACCTGCGGCGCCTCGCGCGTGCAGCCCTCCGAATCGGGGATGACGAAGTACGCGATCGCCGAGCGTGTCGGCTCGCAGCCTTCGAAGAGCGCCTGAATGAACCAGCGATAGCGGCCCGGTTCGAGCACGACCTCGTCGCTGGTCTGCGCGGTGAGCGCGACGTCCTCGAACGGCTCGGCGTCGCGTGCGACCCACACGCGGTAGCCGATCGCATTCGCGACCGCGTTCCACGTCAGGGTCACCGGCGACTGTGTCTGTACGGGCTGGCTCTCCGTGCCGACGGGGGAGACGAGGACGGGGGCCGCGTTGCTCGCGCAGTTCTCCCCTTCCCTGACTGTGAACCTGCGCTCGTCGGACGACGACTCGCAGTCATCGCGCAGTGTCTCGACGTGGACGATGAAGGAGCCCGCGGGGAGTCGCAGCGTCGCGCTCGTGCTCGTCGTGCGGGACGAGAGTGCGATCGCACCGCTCGCGGTCTTCAGGGTCACGCGATACGACGTCGCGTCAGGGACCGGGCTCCACGAGACGGTGACGGGCGAGCTGACCTCGGCATTGGCGTCGGGAGTCAGGATCTGGACGTCGCCGAGTCGGCACTCCGTGTCGGTGCCGAAGGTGAAGGTGGCGCTGCGGACGTCCGGGCATCCGGTGAAGCGCGCCACGACGTACCAGTCGATCTTGCCTCTGGGGATGAGTCGCTCGAGCTGCGTCGTGCCCGCGCCGGTCGTGCCATAGAGCGAGAAGTCGTCGCCGCCGGTATTGACGAAGAGCGCGTACCCGATCGCATCGGGGACGTCGCTCCAGTCGAAGAGGACCGGCGAGTCGACGGCAGCGGTCCCGTTGGGCGGCGAGATGAGCTGCGGCGCCGTGGTGGGGCAGCTCGCGCCCTGGGTGACGCTGAAGGAGCGCCTCTCGCTGAGCGTCGTCGGACAGTCTTCGCCGAACGACGTCTGCACGAGCCACGCGCCGCTACCCACGGGGAGCTTCACGGTGAGCTGCGTCGTCTGCGCGTTCGTGATGCCGAGGGACTCGGCTTCGCCGTTGCCGAACGCCGCGAGGACACGGTAGCCGTTCGCGTTCGGGACCGGGTTCCAGTCGAAAGTGACGGGGGACGACAGGTTCGTCGCATTCGCCGCGGGAGCGACGAGCGTGGCGTTGCCCGGACTCGTCGGACATCCTCCGTCGCCCTGGATGTTGACGATCCTCCGCGTGGACGAGGCCTCGGGGCAGTCCTCGAAGCGGGCAACGACCCACCACGCGTAGGTCCCGCCTAGGAGGTCGTCGACGACGAGCGAGGTCGAGGTGGTCGAGCCGACCATCTGCGCGCTGTTGGCCATCTCGACATAGAGCCGGTACTCCTTTGCGCCGACGTTGCTCCACTGGAACGTCGCGGGCTGGCCGACGGTGGCGTTGTTCGCCGGAGACTGGAGGCGGGGCGCCTCGGCCGAGGCGCAGCTCGTGATCAGAAAGTGCGACGGCTGCGAGAAGAACGGTCCGCACGCGCCGTCGAAGTTCACCCGCACGTGCCAGCCCCAGTCTCCCTCGGGCAGGTCATCGGTGGTGTACTGGGAGGCGGTGAGATTCTCGGCGATGGTCTCGAAGGTCTGGCCGAAATCGGGGGTCACCACGACGTCATAGCTCGTCGCGCCGTTCATCGGAGTCCAGTCGAAGGTGATGGCCTGTCCGGGCGCGAACTGTTCGCCCGGATCGGGCTCCTGAAGAACGGGAACGACCGTGGGGCAGCTGGTGGTGAAGAAGAAATAACCGGAGTATTGAGGCGTGCAGGAATCCGCGCCGGCGCCGACTTTCCACTGAACCGTGCGCCCCGGCTCGACCTCGATCACCAGCTGGCTCGAAGCGGGGGTTCCGTGGAGCGAAGTCGGATCGCCGTCGAGGCCGAGGTAGACCTCGTAGAAGGTGGCATTCGGAACGTCCGACCAGTTCAGCAGGATGTTGCCGAACCCCACTTGCGCGTTGTCACCGGGGAGCTGCAGCGTCGGCGGACCGGACGGACACACGGCCTGCGCGGGCAACACGAAGATCAACGTCAAAAGCGCCGCCACCACGAGCTTCTTCATCATTTCTCCGTTTCGGGACCCCGGCTGAATGGACTCCAATGTAACGCTTCCGTGTACAGAAATGCGTGACTCGGGTCACGATCGGTACTTGTTGCCGCCCGTGTTGAACACGACGACGACGTCTTCATCGCGGATCGCGCCGCGCGCGCGCAGCTCCGAGAGCGCGATCCAGGCCGCTCCGGTCTCCGGTCCGGCGTCGATGCCCTCGACGCGGCGCAGCTCGGCGGCGGCGGTCTCGATGCGCGCGTCGTCGACCGCAATGGCGCCGCCGCCCGACTCGCGCAAAGCGGCCAGCATCAGGCGGTCGCCGACCGCACGCGGAACGCGCAGCCCCCAGGCGCTGGTCTGCGGTGACTCCCATTCGGGCGCTGTGTCGAGATTCTGTTCGAACGCGCGCACGATTGGCGCGCAGCCGCTGGACTGCACGCTCCACATCCGCGGCCGGTGCGCGCCGATCCAGCCGAGGCTCTCCATCTCGTCGAACGCCTTCCACATGCCGATCAGGCCCGTGCCGCCGCCGGTCGGGTAGAGGACCACGTCCGGCAGACGGCCGAGGTCCTTTTCGAAATCAGCGGCGAGCTCGTAGCCCATGATCTTCTTTCCCTCGACGCGGTACGGCTCCTTCAGCGTCGAGAGATCGAAGCCGCCACTGTCGTGAATGAACTGCTGTACGCGTTTCGCGGCGTCGGTGATTACGCCGGAGACCAGCTCCACCTGCGCGCCGTAGTCCCGGCATTCGTCGATGATCGACTGCGGCGTGTCCCTGGGCATGGCCACGAACACGGGTAGTCCCGCGCGCGCACCATATGCGGAGAGTGCCGCGCCCGCGTTGCCGGCCGTCGGAGCCGCGAGGCTCTTCGCGCCGAGCTTCTTTGCCATCGTCACCGCGGCGGCCATGCCGCGCGACTTGAACGAGCGGGTGGGATTCTTCGACTCGTCTTTAAAAAAGACGTTGGGCAGCGTGCGCGATGGGAGGAGGGGCGTGATGCCTTCGCCGAGGGTGACGATCTCGTCGTCCGCGACCGCCGGGAGCACGGCGCGGTAGCGCCACATGTCCGGACGACCCGAGCTGACTCGCGGCGTGTGGGTCAGCTCGTACCGCACGAGGATCGGCGCGTTGCATCTCGGGCAGAGGTTGTAGAGCGCGTCGAGAGGACTCTGCCAGGTACAGCGGGAGCAGGTGAGATTCATGATTGCGAGTTGCGAGGCGAGTGGCGAGTGGCGAGGGCGGGCTCGCGAGATGCCGGAAGGCCCTCGCCACTCGCAACTCAGGTCACTGCTGCTGCGACTGTTCCTGGAGCTGCTCGACCGCCTTCTTCGCCTCGCCCGGCTTGTCTTCGTACTTCGAGAGCTCGTGCGCGAACGCGTTCAGTGCGTTCTCGTGCTTCGACAGGATCTGCCTGTTGTAGGCGACGGCAGGGTCGACGTCCTGGCGGGCCGTCATCTCCTGCTTCGACTTGTCGTAGCCGGCGAGGACGTCGGCGTAGAGCTTCTTGGTCTGCTCGTCGGACGCCTCATCGTGGGCCTTCTTCGCCTCGGTATAAGCCTTGTCGAAGTTCGCGGCCATGGCGGTGGTGAACTGCTCGGCCATCTGCGCCGTGGACGCCTCGAGGATCTGCTGCTTGACCCAGAGGTACTCCTGCGTGTTGTAGCCGAGGTCCTTCGCGGCCCGGATGTCGGCGGTGAGGAAGTCCGCGGCCGAGCCGAGGGCCTTCATGCCTTCCATGAATCCGCCGATGGACCGATCGCCCTTCTTCTTTGCCTCGTCGGAGTGCTTTTTGAGCTCGGCCTTTGCTACTTCGGCGATCGTCTTCTCGTGCTCGCGGACCTTCAGGTAGATCTGGACCTGCGCGTCGCTGAGGCGGCCATCCTGGGGTGGATCGTACGTATCTTCGGCGATCTCCTTCATGAGATCGGTCGTGCCGCGTTCTTTGAGGTCCTTCGAGATCGCGGCCTTATCGGCGAGCTCCTTGGCTTTGCAGCCGACCAGTGCGAGGGAGAGCGACAACATGACAATGAGAGAGCGACGCATTGGGGTTCCTTGGCCTCCGGATTGTGTTGGGCAGATTGTATAGGACGGATGGGACGGATGGGACGGATAGGTGGCTACTGCCTATGCGTCCTATCCGTCCTACTGTCCTATGTCGAGCTGAGCACTCACGCGGGCCCGGAGCTCATCGAGCTCGCGCAGAATCGACTCCAACGCGCCCTGCCGGATCCGGAGCTTCTGCTCCAGCGATGCGATCTGCGACTCCAGCTCCGCCACGCGCGAGTCGGCGGAGACGACCGCTGTGCCGGCGGCGGGCTCCTCGTCCATGACGGCCACGGCGACCGGCGTGTCCTCGACGAGCTGGTCGTGACCGAGCTCCTCGATCTCGTCATCCGGAACCGCCACGTCCCCCGCGAACGTCGCCGGCCGCGTCCGCCCCTCGGCGAGAAGCTGATCGAGCGAGACTTCCTCGGCCGCGTCGTAGTCGGCTTCGACGGGGACATCCGATGCGCCGAAGGGCATCGAGTCGGCGAAGGGATTCGGAGCGTCGGAGAGCGGTTCGTTGTCGAGCATCGCCAGTGGTTCGGGCTCCGGCTCGGCCTGCGGCGCCGGTTTCACCGCGACCTTCGGCGTCGTGGCAGCAGGGGTGGACTTCTTCGGCGCCGAGGTGGTGCCTCCCTTCAGTCGCGTGAAGAGATGCTTCGCCGTGATCTTCGAGATCAGTCTGAACGTTTCCATCACGCCCTGGCCCTTGAGGGCCGACGCTTCGGTATAGGGATACCCATCGAAGCCGAGGCGCTCCTGGAGGTCTTCGACGGAGAGGACGCCCGGGAGATCGCGCTTGTTGAACTGGATCACGATCGGCGTGTCGTTCGGGTCGATCTGGTTCTCCTGGAGGTTCTCCATGAGGTTCGCGAATGATTCGCGGTTGGCCTCGACCATGGCCGGCTGCGAGTCGGCGACGAAGACCACCGAGTCCGCGCCCTTGAGCACGAGCTTGCGCGTCTCGTTGTAGAAGACCTGCCCGGGAACGGTGTAGAGCTGGATCTTGAGATTGAAGGGTCCGACTTTGCCGATGTCGACGGGGAGGAGATCGAAGAAGAGCGTGCGGTCGGTCTTGGTCGCGAGCGAAAGCATCTTGCCCTTCGACTTCGGGTCGAGCTTGTCGAAGATGACCATCAGGTTGGTCGTCTTCCCGCAGAGCCCGGGACCGTAATAGACGATCTTCGCCGTCATCTCGCGCGTGGCGTGGTTGAACAGGACCATGGGAGGCGAAAGTATCGCACAGCCGGTTGGCGGTTGGCAGTTGGCGGCCGGCGGGAGAGAATCCGCGCGTGGAAGACGACAGCCCGGTCGAGATTCCGATCACGGACACCCTCGACCTCCATCCCTTTCGACCCTCCGAGATCAAGGACGTGGCCCGCGAGTACCTTCTCGAGGCGCACGCACGCGGCTTCCGTCAGGTTCGCCTCATCCACGGTCGTGGCATCGGCGTCCAGCGCGAGCGCATCCGCGCCCTCCTTGGAACGCTCGAGATCGTCGAGGGGTTTACGGATGCAGACGGGAGTGGGGGAGGGTGGGGTGCGACGGTGGTCGTTCTGAAAGAATCGTTGTCCGTGGCCCGTGACCCGTGACCCGTGCCTTTGGCCGGCACGCATGCTTACGAGCAACGGGTCACGGGCAACGGGTCACGGGTCACGGGTCACGAACTGGCAGTCTATTCGCTTTGAGGAACTTGCAATGTCAACGCTTTACGAAGAGCTCAGCCGCGTCACCACGTACGACTACACCGAAGACGAAGTCCGCGAATTCGAGGTCCTGCACGAGGAGATCCGCGGGCTCAAGAAAGAGCGCAACGCCGTGATCGTCGCGCACAACTACTATCGTCCCGAGATCCTGAAAGTGGCCGATTTCGTCGGCGACTCGCTCGAGCTCGCGCTCATGGCCTCGAAGGTCAAGGACGCCGACGTCATCGAGTTTGCCGGCGTGCACTTCATGGCCGAGACGGCCAAGATCGTCAATCCGACAAAGACCGTCTTGCTGCCGAATCCGATGGCCGGCTGCCAGCTGGCCGACTCCGCACCGGCCGAGGACCTGGTGGCGCGGATCGCGGAGTTGAAGAAGCAATATCCCGACCTCGCGGTCGTCAGCTACGTGAACACGACCGCGGCGGTGAAGGCGCTCTCCGACATCATCGTCACGTCCGCGAACGCCTCGAAAGTGGTGCGCACTCTGCCGAACGAGAACATCCTGTTCGTCCCCGACCGCAACCTCGCCAACCACGTCGCGGCGCAGGTGCCGGAGAAGAACATCATCCCGTGGGACGGGTACTGCTACGTGCACCAGCAGATCACGCCGGAGGAGATCTCGCGGATCCGCGCGGCCGACCCCGATCTGGAGATCCTCGTCCATCCGGAGTGCCGTCCCGACGTGGCCAGCCTCGCCGATGCGGTCCTCTCCACCTCGGGGATGGTGCGCTATGCCAAGGAGCGGGCGTCGATGCGTTTTCTCGTCGTGACCGAGTGCGGTCTCTCGGACCGTCTGGCGATGGAGGTGCCGGACAAGCAGTTCCTGAAGGGCTGCAAACTGTGCGCGTTCATGAAGGTGACGACGCTCGAGGACGTACGCGACTCGCTGCTGCACCTGCGCTACGAGATCGACGTCCCGGAGGAGATCCGCGTCCCGGCCGAGCGTGCCCTCCTGCGCATGTTCGACGCGACGGCGTAGCGTGGTCCGAGCGCAGAGGGCAGAGCGCAGAGGGCAGAAGAGTTCCGCCCACTGCGCTCTGGCTGCGCTCTGGTCAGTCGCACGCAGGCTCGAACATGTCCTGGCGCCTGCCGCCCAGGAGTCGGATTGCAGGCGGGGCGGGCGGCTCTTCTGCGCCCTGCGCCCTGCGCTCTGCCCTCTGATACGTCCTGGCGCCTGCCGTGCAGGAGTCGAATTGCAGGCGGGGCGGGCGGCTCTTCCGCCCTCCGCCCTCTGCGCTCTGCCCTCTGATCCTGAATGCGTAAGGGAATTCTCTTTCTCAACCCGCGGGCGGGAACGTTCCCCGATGAGTCGCGCCTTCGCACGATGGCGGCCGAGCACGGCCTGCGCGTGGTCGAGATCCAGCCGGGGCTGGACGTGCGCGTTCCCGTGCGGGAGGCGCTCGACGCGGGGATGCGCACGTTCGTCGTTGCCGGTGGCGACGGGAGTGTGCATCACGTGGCCCAGACGCTGGTCGGCACGGACGGCGTCCTGGGCGTGGTCCCGGTAGGGAGCGTCAATCACCTCGCGCGCGATCTGGGGATCCCGATCGATGACTGGCAGGCGGCATTCTCGATCGCCCTCCACGGCGAAGTTCGGCAGATCGACGTCGGACGTGTGAACGGAAGGTACTTCCTCAACAGCGTCATGCTCGGGATCTATCCCACCATCAGCGCGTACCGCGAGCGCTTTCGCTCGATGAACAGTCGCTGGGCGGCCTACCTGAAGGCGATGCGTCTGGCGCTGCATCATTTTCCCCACGTGACCCTCGTGGTCGAACTGGACGGACGCGTGGAGACGTTCCGCACGCAGATGTTCGTCGTGGCGGTCAACTCCTACGACCTCCGGCAGGTGGGCGTGGTCGCGCCGAAGACCACCTTCAACGACGGACGCCTGTCGATCTACTCGCTTTCGTTCATGAGCCGCTGGCAGTTCATCCGCGCGGCCGCGAAGTACTTCCGCGGCAAGGTGGGCGAAGTGCCGGGATTCCGGAGCATCCGCACGACGCAGTTGCGCGTCGACACCGCGCGCCGCCGCCTGCGCGTTTCGCTGGACGGTGAACTGGTCGAGATGCAGGCGCCGTTGCAGATCGCGGCGGTGCCTTCGAGTCTGCTGGTGCGCTCGCCACTGCCGTAGCGCCTCCCATAATTGCGGGTTGCGTAACGACACGGATGGATGTATGTATATCCATAGCGTATCGGTGATTCGCAGGAACCGAAGCAGCGACTAAAGCGGTCGAGAGCTCTGTGGGGAGCGCCTTTCTCGACACCCGTCCCTCAGGAACGACGTCGCACGTCCTCGGTGTCACCGGTCCGTCTGCCGGTCGCGTCAGAACCGAAGGAGGATAAAGGTGCGTAATCGTAGAATCCAGTTTGTTGCTTTTGCGGTAGCGGTGGTGTTGGTGGGCGCGATGCCCGTGGTTGCTCAGTCGAAAGGGCTGCTCACTCAGGAGTCGGCCGCTGCGCTGCACGACCCGATGAAGCAGGAGGAGTGCCGCGGTCTCGTCTCTCTCGTCCAGGACGTTGGTTACGAGGGTGTGAAGACGACGGCCCACAACTTCAGCAACCCCACCGGCGGTGGCGAGTCGATGCGATTCGACAGAACGCCGGTGCTCAATACCAAGGTCGAGCTGCGGGAAGGCTGCCTCAACGCCCATTTCAGCGCCATCGTCGGCGGCGCCCAGACCTACGGGGGCGTTTCGCCGATCACGCTGTTCCAGGTGACGCTGACGCCGACCTCGGGCGGTGCGCCGCAGCACATGTACGGTCACTATGAAACGCCGTACGGCATCTATGGCCCGGCCGTGGCCATCGAAGCGGAGAGGGACGTCGATACGTTCGGCTCGAACTTCTTCCAGCGCATCGGCGACCAGCCTGGTGATGTCAAGCCGGGCGTCTATTACGTCGATGTCTGGTGGGCGGGCGGCCCGGCCGGCGCGGGCGGCGCCATCGGCGCCGCGTTCGTCCTGAAGCTGTATCAGGGCCAGTAGCTCCCGATCCGTCGTGACGACACCGTACCAGCCGCCGAAGCGCGACCCGGGGCTGGACGGCGTCGTCGTGAAACGAGAATGCCCGCCGGCGAACGCCGGCGGGCATTGAAAGGACCAGGGGCGTGAGACTCAGAAAGTCAACTTCGCGCCGAGGCGGAAGACGCGTGGGGCCTGCATCTCCGCGATGCGGCGGGAGTTCCCGGCCGTCGTCAAGCCGTTGCGCTGCAGAATCGTGCGCTCATTCGTCGCGTTGAAGATGTCCCCGGAAACGGTGAAGGTGGCCAGGTTGAAGAGGCGGAAATCCTTGGCCAGGCGCAGATCGAGTTGGTAGACGTCTTCGAAGCGGCGCTCGCCGACCTCTTCGTACGCGACTGTCGCAGCGCCCGAGGCCGCCCGGAGCACGTCGGGGTATCCCTGCCGATAGAGCAGGTTCGCGCCGATGTTGATGTCCCACGGCGCGACGTAGACGCCCGCGACGTTGGCGTTGTAGCGCGAGCTGAGGAAGACGTTGCCGAAGGCACCGGACCCTGCCGACTGGGGAGCGAACTGGCCGCCGATGCAGGCAGGCGCGCCCGCATAGACCGGCGCGCCATTGACGATGCCGGTGCTCGGCAGACCCTTGGTCGGGTTCGCGAAGGAGTCGGCGCCGCAGTCTTCGGTGCTGTCGTTATAGCTGGCGTTGACCCGAACCATCCAGTTGTCCGACATGCGCTTCGTGGCCGTCACTTCGATTCCGTTGTAGGTCTGCGAGTAATCCGGGCGATTCGTAATGACCGAGAAGGTCGGATTCGGAATGCCCGGGCGCAGTCCGTAAACCGGAGTGCCGGCGATCGCGTTGCCCGTTGGACACTGGCCACCCACGAGCGGAACCATGCACGCCTGCGTGACGCCGGTCTGGACGTAGTCGGCCTGAGTGAACCAGTCGCCCGTCCCCTGGGTCTTTTCGTAGCGCAGAGCGAGGAGATCGTTGTTCACGCGGTGCGTGAACGTGGCGCCGACGGAGAAGTCGGTCCAGAGCTCGTGCTCGAATCCGATGAGGAACTCGTCGGTCCGGGGCGGGTTCATGTCGTAGTCGATCCGGCGCGTCGACGTGAGCGAGGTCGGAGCGGCGGGGTTGATCCCGGTGAAGCTGCGGACCTTGATCAGCTCATTGCGTTGAATCGTACCGTCGCTGTTCGCGTCCATGCCCCAGAAGGTGAACTGGCTGTTGCCGACCGGGCTGGAGCTCGAGATCGAGGAACCGAGCTGACTGACGTAGCGGTTGTAGCCCGCGCGCAGCAGCGTCCTCTTTGCATCGCCGAGCGCGTAGGTGAGGCCCAGACGTGGGGAGAGGCTGCGCCAGCTCAACTCATCGTCTTGTCCGGGGTAGTTGATCCCCGGAAGTTGAGCCGAGAGTGAGCCTCCGCCCGCGTTGCAGTTGATCCCGCTCGAGGCACACGGAAGGTTCAGCGGATCTGCGAGCACCGGGTTCGGTGTGACGTTCATTGCCTGGATGGCGGAGGACTGATGGTCCCAGCGCAGGCCGACCTGAATGGTGAGGTTGTTCAGCATGATCGTGTCGCCGAGGTACAGGTCCGCGTACTCGCCCGAATACGATGCCTGGGGCGGACGGTACAGCAGCGCCACTCCGCAGGCCTCCGTGGCGACACCCGTGCACTCAGCCGAGGCCGGGAAGCTGAAGTCCCAGTAGCCGGAAGCGGCGCCCGGATAGACCGACGCGGACGTGACCGGCGTGTCGCGATAGCCGTAGCCGAACTTCAGCTCGTTGCTCACGCCGGCGATGTCGAAGAAATACGAGCCATCCGCGCGAACCTGCTTCTGCGGGCGCTTCGTCGAGTACGTGAAGTAGTTGTTCTCGTAAACGTTGTTCTGGTTCAGATACATGGAGGGTGCATCGGCGCCGAACCCGCCGTTGCCGAAAAGGCCGAAGCCGCCGTCGACCTTCGACCACATCCCCGTCAGATAGAGGTTCTGGCCGAACAACTGGGTGTCTTCGATCTTATAGACCTGCGTCGGGCCGGTCTGCTTCCACGCCGTTTCGAACGGACGAGAGGGCGAGAGGTCGCGCGCATTGCGAAACTTGTCCCCGTACGTATACGAGGCGACGAAGCTGTTGCTCGAGAAGGGCTGCGCATTCACTTTGAGGTTCTTGTTGCGGAGGATCGTATCGTCCGGGATGAAGAAGCTCGGACGAGGCGCGGGCATCGACTGCCAGGTGGAGATCTTCTGATCGGCGCGCGCCCCCCAGATCCACACGCGGTCGCGCCAGATCGGGCCGCCGATCTCTCCGCCGTAATCGCGAACGTAGTTGACGCTGTTCGTCGCCGAGAGATAGCCCGCAGCTTCCGCCGGCACCGTGGCCTCGGCCGACGAGCTGCCCGGCACGTAGAGGTATCGCGCCGTTCCGCTGTAGTCGTTCGTGCCGCGCTTGGTGACCATGTTCATCTGCACGCCGCCGGTCTGAATGCGCGGATCCGAGCCGCCGGTCGTGATCTGCATTTCCTCGAACGTGTCGAAGTCGTAATAGGTGGGCGAGGAGCCGGTCGCGCCCATGTCCGTGATGTTCACCCCGTCGATGTTCCAGGTACCGTCGGCACGCGGAGCGCCCTTGGAGATGTAGATCGACTGTTGTCCGCTCTGCGTGCCGCCGACGTTGATGCGATCGACGAAGACGCCGGGCGTCGACTGCAGGATCATCCACGGATCGCGCGCGGTCGGAACGGAGTCGAGCACGACCTGATCGACGGTGGTGCCGGTGCCGCTCTTCCGAACGTCGAGCAGCGGTGCTTCGGCAGAGACCGTGATCGCCTCCGACATCGCGGGATTGAGCGTCATCTCGACATCCACACTTGCACCGACGCGGACGCCAAGGCCTGCCCGGGTGGCCGTCCCCATCCCTGACAGCTCGGCCTTGATGGTGTACGTTCCGGGCGAGAGATTCAGAAAGCGGAATGATCCGGACGCATCGCTGACCGTCGTCAGCGGCGCCCCGACGCCCGTCAGCGTGACGGTGACGCCCGGCAGAACCGTGCCGTCTCTGGCGAGGGTCTTCCCGTAGATGTTCCCCGTCTGATACTGCGCCGATACGGTCATGGCGACGACGAGCGCCATGAGCAATGCGGCCACCCGGGCCGCGCGGATACTGTAAATGAAGCCTCTCCTCATACCTATGCCTCCTTCAATCAGTTGGGCACCTGAACGAACGACAACAGCCGCGCGGGAGCCATCCGCCCGGCAAATCGGATCTTGGTTTGGGTACAGGTCGGTTGGAGGAGACGAAAATCGGATCTCACGCCGGGATGCGTTTTCTACAGCATACGGAACGGCGAACTGCTTACCATTGCCGCTGGAAACACAGCGCTACTTGGTCGGGATACAGTTGGCGCTCTGTGCAGTCCGTGGGCCAGGCGGTTGCGAATCGGGAACGTTTTCGCTAACTCATTGAGAACACGGTAAATGAAGTAGAAATCATTCCCGCCTGAGGGCTCCGGCTCGTACGGTTCGTTGAATTGCCGCATCAAATTTCTTGATGCGCGGCCTACCTGCACATCAACTGGTACACCCCAATCACGTCGTCGCGCACGTCGTCCAGGTCCGCCTTGATTCGCGCGAGGATCTCCTGGAGCTCGGGGGTGCTCTGGAGGGGCTGGAGCCAGGGATGTTTGACCAAGGCGTACCAGGAGTGATTCCCGAGGTCCGCGCAGCGGCGGAGCCATTCGAGGGCCTGGGCGTCGTCACCGAGCTTTGCGTAGACGAGGGCGACGCGGAGCGCGGCCCAGTGGTTGCGCGTCGCGTCCGCCTCGAAGGTCCGTACGGCGGCGAGCGCGGCGTCGCGGTCGCCCCTCGCGGCGGCGATCATGGCCTTGAGGCTCTTGCCGAGGTAGTGCCTGGGGACGAGCTCGATGGCCAGATTGGCTTCCTTTTCCGCCTCCTGCAGGTTGCCGCGGAGGATGAGGGCCATGCCCCGGATGTCGTGTCCGGCGAGAGCGGTGTTCTTGTTCGCGAGTGCGTGCTCTGCGTTCTGGAGCGCGCTTTCGGGATCGACTGCATTGATGTTCCAGTAGCCGCGCGTGAGCGCTTCATTGGATAGGGGATCGATCGTAACCAGACGATCGCCGACGCACTGCGCCTTCTGCAGGTCGCCG
Organism: uncultured Thermoanaerobaculia bacterium; assembly: GCA_964558905.1. Classification (GTDB taxonomy): domain Bacteria; phylum Acidobacteriota; class Thermoanaerobaculia; order Gp7-AA8; family Gp7-AA8; genus QHVT01. The sequence continues at coordinate 25,199 of CAZLGP010000229.1, forward strand.
GTCGACACGAAATAGGTCACCAGCGAGTGCAGCGCTTGCGTGTCCGTCGTCTCCAGGCGCAGGGCCGCGAGCACCTCCCGCACGGATTCGCGGAAGCGGGCCGGGTCGCGCACGAATACCCGGCCGAGAGCGAGATGCGCTTCGGGAAGATTCGGATCGAGGCGGACGGCCTGGCGTGCGTACCATTCGGCTTTCTCGAATTCTTCCGCCGAGACCATCGAGCGCGCGCTGCCGAGGGACAGTGTCGTCGCGAGATCCGCGTACGCGGCCGCGAATTGCGGATCGAGTGCGACCGCGCGCTTCAATGCCGCGATCTGGCCATTGAAATGATCGGGGAGGAAGCTGCCATTGAGAGCGCGTGCGCGCAGGTACTGTTCGTATGCCTTGGGATTCGACGAGCGGGGATCGGAGCGCATCCCGTGCGCCCGCCGCTCGATGCCGATTTTCTCATTGAGTCCGTCGACCGTCCGTTCCGCGACTTCGTCGATGAGCCTCAACAGATCGTCGCGATCGCCGTCGACTGTGTCCGACCACACCGCATAGCCGGTGCGCGAGTCCGTGAGCTGTAATGTGACGCGAACGAGCTCGCCGGCGGCGAGGAAATGTCCCTCGAGGATGCCATCCACCTTCAATTTGTCGCTGGCCGATCGCGTGTCCGTCTTGGCCCCCTGAAACTCGAGGACCGCCGACGTCGGTCGGACCTGCAATGAAGGGATCTGCTGGAGCTTCGTCACGAGGGCGTCCGCCAGACCGACGGACAGGAACTCGTCACTGGTGTTGTTCGCAATGTTGCGCAGAGGGAGCACGGCCATCGAGCGGATCGGCGGGGGGGCGGCGGAGGTGGTCGCCTGCGCCGAGTCGGTCGTGCGCTGTCCGATGAGCACCGCCAGCGCAACGATGCTCAACGCGCCGATCGTGACCGCCACGCGCAGCCAGTGTCGCGGAGACCGCGGCACCGTGCGTCCGAGAGTGGTGCGCGTCGACGTGGTGCTCATGCGCACGGTCGGCGTATCGATCTCCTCGAGGTGTTCCAGGAGCTGGCGCGCCGTCTGATAGCGATCGTCCGGCTTCTTCTGCAGCAGGCGCGCGATGATGCGCGTGGCCGTCGCGGGAAAACCCGCATCGAGCGGCGCGAACGGCTCCGGCTCCCCGTCGCGGATCTTCTCCAGCACCATCAGAGGAGCTTCCGCGTTGAACGGCAGATGTCCGGCGGCGATGTGATACAGAACCACGCCGACGGAAAACAGATCGCTGCGCACGTCTGCGTCGGTGCCGCGCGCCTGTTCCGGCGAAAGGAAGTGCAGGGTCCCGAAGAAGTGTCCCGTCGTCGACTCGAACGTCCGTTCGAGGCCGGGATCGGTGATCGACCGGGGCAGCGACTTCGCCAGTCCGAAGTCGAGGATCTTCACCGTGCCGCTCTGCTCGACGATGATGTTCGCGCTCTTGATGTCGCGATGAATGATCCCCTTCTCGTGTGCGGCCGCCAGCCCCGCCGCGATCTGCTGGGCGATCGACAGAAACTCCGCGCTCTCGATGGGGCGTCGCCGGATCCGCTGGGAGAGCGTCTCCCCCTCGCAATACTCCATCACGATGAACGGGAGACCCTCGGGAGTCTCGCCGACCTCGTGAATGGTGGCTACGTTCTGATGGCGAATCGACGCGGCTGAGCGCGCTTCACGCAGGAAACGTCCCTTCCGGTCCTCGTACGCGAGCTCACTGGCGTTGAGGACTTTGATGGCGACATATCGTCCGAGGCGCTGGTCGCGGGCGAGGTAGACCGTGCCCATCCCACCCTTGCCCAGAACACGGACGATCTCGAAGCCGTCGAACGTAGGAAGTGCTTCTGCCATGCGGATTTGGCCGAGCCGCATTCTACACGGAGGGCGCAGGCGCAGGGCGCAGCGCGCCGCACGATGCAACCGCGTTCTCGCGCGCCCTGTGCCCTGTCCCCAGCGCCCTTTCTCCCCTCGTGGTCAAATTTCTGACCCCTCAAGCTGTCCGTGGGTTATATTCTCACCCGATCCATGAAGACTATTGAAGGTGTCGCCGCATCGGACATCGTTTTGCCGCCGCGCTATCAGATCCGCGCCGCGATGAAGCAGACCCGTGAGACATGCGTCTACCGCGTCTTCGACGTGCCGGACCGTCGTGACGAGGCCATCAAAATCCTCTGTCACGAAATTCATGACCCTCAACAGTTCCTCCGTTTCAAGACGGAGTTCAACACCCTGGCATCCCTCGACCACGCCAGCGTCATCAAGGTCTACGACTTCGGGATCCTCCAGGAGCGCTATCCGTTCTTCACGATGGAGTTCTTCGCCGGGAAGCGGATCACCGAGTTCTTCGACGGTCAGAACTGGGACGCGCTCTACGACGTGATCCTGCAGATCGCGTCCGGTCTGCATCACATCCACCGGTCGGGCATCATCCATCTCGACCTCAAGCCGTCGAACATCCTGGTGAGCGACGACGGCGTCGCGAAGATCATGGACTTCGGTCTGGCCATCGAGAGTCGCCAGGTCTTCGATCGCCAGATCCGGGGCACGTTGCAGTACATGGCCCCGGAGGTCCTGAAACAGGACCGCGTCGACTCGCGCGCGGATCTGTACGCCCTCGGGATGACGCTCTACGAGACCGTCACCGGAGCGCTTCCCGGCTACGGCCGACCTTCGATCGAAGTGATCCGCATGCATCTCGACGAGGAGATCCGCCGACCTTCGTCGATCAACCCGCGTGTGCCCGATGCGCTCGAGGCGATCATCATGAGGCTGCTCGAGAAGGATCCTCGGCATCGCTTCCCGACGGCGGCCGCGTTGCTGCAGGCCGTGGCCGCGGCCGCGGGACGCAAGGTGCCGCAGTCGGATCTCATCGCCGGGAGTGGGGAGCTCTATGCCGCTCCGCTCATCGGACGGAAAGCGGAAGTCGAGCAACTGAGCGTTCTGATCGATGACGCGCGCGACGGTCGCGGCAACGGCGTCATCCTCGCGGGCGCGGAGGGGATGGGGAAGAGCCGCATCATCCGCGACGCCACGCTTCGCGCGCAGCTGGACGGAGCGCGCGTGTTCTGCGGACGCTGTCCCGTCAACCGCAAGACGATCTACGCGCCGTTCTTCGACATCTTCCGGCAGATGGTGCAGGCGGTGAATCCCGAGGCCGACGTGTCGGAGGAGATCCGGCGGATCCTGCGTCCGGTCGTCGCCTCCGCCGGTCCGGACACCGCGCCGCCGCTGACGGGACAGAAATACCGGCTCTTCAACCGCCTCGTGCAGTCGCTGCAGGACATCTACGGATTTCTGACCGTCGGCAGCGAGACCGCCGGCTCGCCCCTGATTCTCGTGATCGAAGATCTGCAGTGGGCCGATCCCTCCACCGCCGAGCTCTTCGCCTTCCTCGTCGGCGAGGCCAAGCAGAACAAACTGATCGTCATCGGAACGCTCACGCTCGAGACGGGCGGCGAGGCCGCGATCGAGTCTGCGTCGCCGAATCTGTCGTTTTGGGAGCAGAGCTCGCGCGATGCGTCCTACCCGATCATCCACGTCGAGGCTCTGACCGAGGAGCTCGTCCGCGAACATCTGCAGTCGCTTCTCGGCACGATGAGCGTGTCCGACGAGCTCGCGCGATGGATGTTCTGGGAGTCGATCGGAACTCCGCTGCACATCCGCCGCATCGTCGACTACCTCATCGCCCACGAGTACCTGACCTGGCAACCGAGCGGATGGACGGCGGACATGGAGCGCATCCGCACGCTGCGCATGCCGGGCGGATTCAGCGTGATTCTGATGGAACGGGTGGAGACGCTCGTTCCGGCGGAGCGGGGCATCCTCGAGATCGCCTCGGTGTACGGCGAGTCGATGGAGCTCGAGCTGCTCACGAAAGTCTCCGACCTCGACGCGGAGGCGACGTATACAGCGGTACGGGCACTCGACCGCGATCGCCTGGTCGACGAATCGAACGACGGCCGCACCATCACCTTCCCGCAGATCCATCTCCGCGACGCGGTCTACAACGCCATGCCGGAACGGCGCAGGATCGACCTGCATCTGCGGATCGCCGAGACCCTCGAGCCGGCGTCGAATGACGGGTCGATGCAGCTCACCGGGCAGGTCGCGTACCACTTCGCGCGCGCGAACGACATCGAGCGGGGCACGCGCTATTCGATCGAGGCCGGCGATCTGGCCACGCGCACGTTGGCGCACGAGGAGGCGACGGAGTTCTATCGCGTCGCCCTCGAGCTGATGGACCTCGGCGGCATGGAAGAAGCGCGCAAAGCGGAGGTGCGCGAGAAGCTCGCCGATGCGTATTACCGCCGCGACGACTACCGCAGCGCGATGCACGCGTATCAGTTCCTGCTCAAGAGCATCCAGAGCCGGCATCCCGACGACTCCGCCAACCTCGACGTCGCGCGGGTGATGAAGAAGATCGGAAAAGTGCTGGCCCGGCGCGGCGACATGGATGCGGCGATGACGTACTACCACGGGGCCCTGGCGATCTACGAACGCCTCGAGGAGGCCGTCGACGTCGCCGAGACCCTGAATCGGATGGCCTGGCTGCATCGGTCCCGCGACGATCTGGACAATGCCCATGTCTACGCCGACCGGGCCCGGGTGATGCTCGAGGCGATGCCGCCCACGGTCGTCTACGGCTACGTGAAGAACATGCTCGGCCTGATCGAGTTCTCGCGCGGCAACTGGCAGCGGTCGCGGGCGATCTTCGAGGAGGCCGCGGCCATCGGGGACCGGCTGTCGTCGGAGCAGTTGCGCAAGGTCGCGTCGATGAATCTCGGCAACACGCTCTGGAAACTGGGCGCGTGGGAGCCGGCGCTCCAGCACTACCGCAGCATCCTCGAGCGCTGCGAAGAAGAAGGGGACCTATGGGACCTGGCCACGGCGTACAGCAACGTGGGCGTCGTCGAGTACGGGCGCGGCAACTTCCACGCGGCCGCGGAGCTTTTCGAGAAATCCGTGCGCATCGACGAAAAGATCGGTGCGCTCGAGCACGAGGCCCTCGCTCGCGAGAACCTTGGCGACGCGCTGGAGATGCTCGGTCACTGGAACGAGGCGGCCGAGCAGTTTCGCCGCAGCGTCGGCATCGAAGGCTTCGATGAGAACCGCGCGTCCCGGCTGTCGGTCTACGTCCCAATGGCGCGGCTGACCAAGAAGCGGGGCGACATCGCGAAGGCACTCGAATACGCGCAGAAGGCTCTGGCCGCCGGAGAGCGGGGGCGCGATGAAGACCTCATCGCGGAATCGGCCTACGTGCTGGCGTCGATCGAGGACGAGCGAGGCAACCTCGAGGAGGCCGAGCGCCACCTCGCGCTCGCGATGCGCATCTTCGAATCGAATCACACGCTGCACGGCCTCGCGCGCGCGAATACCGCGGCCGCGGTGCTGGTGCTGCAGAGGGGCGATCTCGAGAAGGCCATGCGCCACGCCGAGCTGGGCGAGCAGTACGCGCGGCAGCTCGGCGACCGTTTCTCTCTGGCCAAGAACGACTGGGCGCGCGCCAAGATCCACAGCGCGCGGGGCGAGCGCGATGCCGCGGCGGCGAAGTTCGAGTCCGTGCGGGCCGCCTTCGAGGAGCTCGACACGCCGTACGAGCTGGGCCGGCTTCTGTTCGACGTCGGTCTGCTCCGCGAGGAGCCCGAGGACGCGACGCAGATGATTCGCAGCGCGATCCGGATCTTCGAGCGCCTCGACGCCACCCATGATCTCGAGCGCGCGCGCGGCGCGCTGTTCCGCATCAAGCCGGCCGGCAAGGCCCCGGATGCGGGCGTGGTCGGGCTGTACGAGATCGTCAAGATCATCAACTCCACGCTCGATCTGCAGGAAGTGCTCAACCGCGTGCTCGACGTCTGCGTGCGCCGGCTGCGCGCGGAGCGGGGGATGATCCTCCTCCTCGATCCCCTCACGGGCGCGTTGCGAACGCGCGTGGTACGCAACATCCGGGAAGGAGACCAGGAGTCGAAGCGCTCCCCCCAATCGATCGTGAAGGAAGTGATCCAGACCGGCCAGGCGGTGATCTCGGCCGACGCGCGCGCGGATCAGCGCTTCGTCGAGTCGGAGTCGGTGATCGCGGAGAACATCGTCTCGATCCTCTGTGCGCCGCTGGTCATCAAAGAGCGCATCTCCGGCGCCATTTACATCGATCACCGCCAGGCGCGCCACCTCTTCTCGCAGAAGGACCTCGCCTTCCTCGAGGCCTTCGCGGACCAGGCGGCCATCGCCATCGAGAACGCGCGGCTCTACGAGGAGCTCGAGGAGGCTCGGACGCGCCTGTCGCTCGAAAACGAGACCCTGCGTCGCGAGGTGCTGGTGGAGAAGCACCTCGACTCGATCGTCGGCGGGTCGGAGGCGGTGGCGAAGATCCAGTTCGCGATCCGCAAGGCCTCTTCCGGTCATTCGACGGTCCTGCTGCGCGGCGAGTCGGGCACGGGCAAGGGACTCGTGGCCCGGATCATCCACAACGTCGGGCCGCGCCGGCACGGGCCGTTCATCAACTTCAACAGTGCCACGCTCACCGAGACGCTCGCGGAATCGGAGTTGTTCGGTCACGAGAAAGGCGCGTTCACCGGCGCCGACCGCCGGAAGCTCGGCCGCTTCGAGCTCGCCAACAGCGGAACGATCTTCATCGACGAGATCGGGAAGCTGTCCCTGGCCATGCAGGCCAAGCTGCTGCGCGTCGTGGAGGACAAGGAATTCGAGCGCGTCGGCGGCACGCAGACGATCAAGTCCGATGTCAAGATCATCGCCGCGACGAACCTCGATCTGGAAAAGGCGATCGAGGAAAGCACGTTCCGCGAAGACCTCTTCTATCGACTGAACATCATTCCCATCGTGCTGCCGCCGCTGCGCGACCGGAAGGACGACATCCCGATGCTCGCGGAGTACTTCATCCGCAAGATCTGCAAGGACCTCGGCATCGACAACAAGCGCCTCGAGCCGGGCATCCTCGATCTGTTTGTCCGCTACGATTGGCCGGGCAACGTACGCGAGCTCGAGGCCACGCTCCACCGCGCGATCGTGATGTCGAACGGCGACACGGTGACGAAGAACGAGTTCTACAACCTCTACTCCCAGCCCACAGAGACGCTCGTCCCCGCCGCGGGCACGGTGTCGATGCCCAGCTCGATCCTCAATCCGCTCGTGGGCAAGATGGAGATCACCAGCGACATCTACGACGAGGTGATGAGCGCGGTGGACAAGCAACTCATCATCCGCGCCCTCGAAAGCGCCAACGGCCGCATCCGCGAGGCCGCGCGAAGGCTGGGCCTGGCCCGCAACACCCTCAAATCCAAGATCCAGAAGTACAACATCGCCGTGCGGGAGTAGAGGGCGCATGGGACCCATGGGACGAATGGGACCCATGGGACGGATGGGTAGTGTTCTCTACCCATGGGTCCCATTCGTCCCATGGGTCCCATCCGTCCCATCGTGTTCCGACATCGTTCCCCCAGATCCCCGGATATACTACGGTCGATCCCGACTGACTCCGAATGCGCTCGACCCTCCGACTGTTCGCCTCCATCGTGCTCGCGCTGCTCGGCGCGCCGGTGGCGATGCACGTCGTCGTGCACGACTTGGGCGATCACCACCATGAGCACGCGTCGGCATCCGTCCACCAAAGCGACCATGGCGATCACCAGCACCCCATCGTGTCCCCGATCGCTCCGCAGGTCCCGGGCGTGACACGCGTTGCTCCGGCGGTCGCCATCGTGCCCGCGCGGACGACGGTGACGTGGGCGCAGATCATCACGACGGAGCGGAACGTCATGTCGTTCGGCGCGTCCCGGATGGATGATGACGTCGGCCTGCAGCGGTTCCTCTCGACCTTCCTCATCTGAGCCACTCCCGCAGCGCGTTTGTCCCCAGCGTTTCTGCGACAGGAGTGGAACTTTGCGCTTTCTAGGCTTGGTATTCACAGGCGTGCTCGCCGCCGCGACCGCGGCGAGCGCTCAGACAATCCCGAACCTACTCACCGAGGACGATGCCGTGCGCATTGCCCAGGCGTCGCAAAGCGTCCTCGCGCTGAGCGCGGCGCAGGTCGATCTCGCGCGCAGCGATGTGGAGCGCGAGCGGCTGTGGCCGAATCCGACGCTCGACTACACGCGCGAAAGCGCTGGCGACGCGGAGCAGTTCCTGACGCTCTCGCAGTCGTTCGACTTCACCGGCCGGCGAACGCTGCGCCGCCGGGCAGGGGAGCTGCGCGTGGAAGCGACGCAGCAGGAGATCGCCGGACAGCAGCTCGATCTCGGTCGCGTCGTGCGATCGGAGTTCAGCCGCGCGGCCAATCAGCAGGAACTGGTGCGCGCGTTGACTCAGTGGTCGAAGACGATCGGCGCCGCGGCGGAGACGGCGGCACGATTGCAGGCCGGCGGAGAGGTGTCAGGGTATGACCGTCGCCGGCTCGAACGCGAGCGGATCGGCGCGGAAGCGCGACTGGCCGCGGAACGCGGCGCGCTCGTCGCGGCGCAGCGGAGACTCGCCGGACTCCTCGGCGCCGAGCATCTCGACGGCGTCACGTTGCAGCGCCCGGTGCCGCCGGAAATCCCTCCGGATACGGAGCTGTCGGCGCGCATCGAACAGCGGCCGGATGTGGCGGCAATCGCGAAGCGGATCGAGGCCGCGCACCTCGACCGCCAGGCCGCACAGCGCTGGCGCGTCCCGCTCTTTGAGCTGACGGGAGGCATGAAGAACACCGAAACGGCGAGCGGCGCGACGCTCGGCGCGGGCGTCAGTCTGCCGATCTTCGACCGCAATCAGGGCGAGCTCCTGCGCGCGAATGCGGAGCTGGCGATTCTCCACGCGCAACGGACGCTGCTCGTCACCCGCGCACGCGGCGAAGTGGGCGGACTCGCCGCGGAAGCCCGCGAGCTGCGTAATGCAGCGCGCCTCTTCCGAGACCAGGCCCTTCCCACCTCGGAACGGCTGACCGCCACCGCGGAAGCGGCGTATCGCGCGGGCGAGGTCGGGATTCTCGAATTGCTGGACGCCTATCGAACCGCCGTCGATGCCGAAGTCGAAGCCGCCAAGCTGGAGCAACGCGCGCGCGAAGCCGAGATCGAGCTGACGCGCGCGCTGGGCGCTTCGCTCGAAGGCAGAAATCAGAAAGCAGAAAGCAGAAATGGGGGACCCGATCATGAAACGAATTAAGCGTGCAGCCGGCGGAGCACTTCTGCTTTCTGCCTTCTGCCTTCTGCTTTTCTCCTGCAAGAAGGAAGAGCGCGCCGAGGCCGCCGAACGTGAGGCTTTGTCATACACACACTTCACGGACAGAACGGAACTGTTCGTCGAATTCGATGCGCTGGCGAACGGCGCCGAGTCGGCGTTCGCCGCGCACGTGACACGCCTCTCCGACTTCAAGCCGTTGGCGTCGGGAACGGTGATAGCGATCCTCAGCGGAGGCGGTGCGCCCGAAGAGCGATTCAGCGCTAGCGCCCCGAGCGTGCCGGGCATCTTCCGGCCGGTGGCGAGACCCGAGCATGCGGGACAGCGCCGGCTCGTCTTCGAGGTCGCCTTCGACGGCGCGGTGTCGCGCCACGATCTCGGCCTCGTGACCGTCTTCGAGTCGGAACAGGCGGCGATCGCCGCCGCTCCCAAATCAGAAGACGAATCCGGCGGCGGTATCGTCTACCTCAAGGAGCAGCAGTGGAAGACGGAGTTCGCGACCGCGCCGGTTGCGGAAGGCCAAGTGCGCGGGGCCGTCCCCGCAAGCGGCGTGCTGCGTCCACGTCCGGACGGCGAGGCGCGCGTCGGTGCACCGGCAGGCGGTCGCTTCCTGGCGCGTGGGACCTATCCGCAGGTTGGCGCGTTGGTGGCGCGCAATCAGGTGCTCGGCGTGATCGCGCCGCGAGTGCCGACCGACGTCGATCCGTCGTCGCTGAATCTCGCCGTGCAGCGCGCGCAGATCGCCGTGCAACAGGCGGAAGCCGACCGCGTGCGGCTCGAAGCGCTGTTTGCAGAGGAAGCCGTGCCGGAGCGCCGCGTGATCGACGCGAAGCGGCAGGAGCAGGCCGCTCGCGCCGATTTGCAAGCCGCGCAAAGCCGACTCGCGCAGTACCGGGGCACGCAGAACGCGACGGGCGGCGAGTCGGGCGGACGTTTCGAGGTGCGATCGCCGGTCGCGGGAACGATCGTCGGCGTCACCGTCGCGCCGGGAGAGTTCGTCGAGGAGGGGCGCGCACTCTTCCACGTCGTCGATCTCTCGCGCCTCTGGCTCGAGCTGCAGATCCCGGAGGGGCAGATCGGCCAGGTGCAATCTTCGGACAGCGTCTGGTTCCGGCCGGAAGGATTCCCCAGCGCCATCGAGGTCAGTCCGAAGAGCGGCGGTCGCGTCGTCGCATCGGGCGGTGTCGTGAATCCGGAGACGCGCACGCTGCCTCTGATCTTCGAAGTGCCGAATGCGAATCGCCGACTGAGTGCAGGGATGTTCGTGCGCGCGCTGGTCTTCACCGGCACGACGCAACGCGGCATCGTCGTCCCGCTCTCGTCGGTCGTCGATGAAGACGGGCAGCCCGTGGCGTACGTCGAGCTCGAAGGCGAGTTGTTCGAACGCCGGCCTCTCGTGCTCGGCACGCGTCAAGCCGACCTCGTGCAGGTCGTCGAAGGGCTGCGGCCCGGCGATCGCGTCGTCACGCGGGGCGCGTACAACATCCGCCTGCAAGCCGCGTCGGGAGCCGTGCCCGCGCACGGCCACGCGCACTAGAGATCTCAAATGATCGATCGCATCATTCAGTGGTCTCTCCGCAATCGCCTCATCGTGCTTGTCACGGCGGCCTTGCTCCTGGTCTGGGGAACGTACGAGGCGATCAGGATGCCCGTCGACGTCTTCCCCGATCTGACCGCGCCGACGGTGACGGTCGTCGCCGAAGCGCACGGCATGGCTCCGCAGGAAGTCGAAACGCAGATCACCTTCCCGGTCGAGACAGCGCTCAACGGCGCCTCCGGCGTGCGGCGCGTCCGCTCGTCGACGGGTGTGGGCCTCGCCGTCATCTGGGTCGAGTTCGAGTGGGGCGCGGACATCTACCAGGCGCGCCAGGTCGTGGCCGAAAAGCTCCAGCTCGCGCAATCGACGCTGCCGCCGGACGTGCCGCCGCCGGTGCTCGCGCCGGTCTCTTCGATCATGGGCGAGATCATGTTCATCGCGCTCACGTCGGATCGGCACACGCCGATGGAGCTGAAGACCGCCGCCGACTGGACGGTGCGCCGCCGCCTGCTCGCCGTGCCGGGCGTCTCGCAAGTGATCCCGACCGGCGGCGAGACGAAGCAGTATCAGGTCATCATTCGTCCGGACCGTCTGGCCGCCTTCAGTCTCGGCGTGGATGACGTCGTGCGCGCCCTGCGCGAGAGCAACGAGAACACGTCGGCGGGTTTCTACAAGGAAGGCGGTCAGGAGTATCTGATTCACGGCGTCGGCCGGATCACCACGCCCGACGACATCGCCTCGACCGTCATTGTGGAGCGCGGAGGCCAACCGATCCTCGTGCGCGACGTGGCCACCGTGCAGATCGGCAGCGCGCTGAAGCGCGGGGAGGGATCGCACAACGCGAAGCCCGCGGTGATTCTGGGCATTCAGAAGCAGCCGGCGGCGAACACGCTCGAACTGACGCGGCGCCTCGACGAAGTCATGGCGGACATTCAGAAGTCCCTGCCGCCGGGCATGAAGATCAACAGTCACATCTTCCGGCAGTCGGACTTCATCGAGATCGCCGTGCACAACGTCGTGGCGGCGCTGCGCGACGGCGCAATCCTCGTCATCGCCATCGTCTTCCTCTTCCTCATGAGCGCGCGAGCGACCGGCATCACCGTGCTCGCCATCCCCCTTTCGCTCGTGACCGCAATCCTTGCCATGAAGCTGTTCGGCGTGACCATCAACACGATGACGCTGGGCGGCATGGCCATCGCGGTCGGCGCGCTCGTGGACGACGCGATCATCGACGTCGAGAACGTCGTGCGGCGCTTGCGCGAAAGCAGGCAGCAGAAGGCAGATGGCAGAAGTGATCTCGAGATCATCTACGACGCGAGCCGCGAGGTCCGCGGGTCGATCGTCTTCGCGACGGTCATCATCGTGCTCGTCTTCCTGCCGCTGTTCCTGCTGACGGGCATCGAAGGCCGGCTCCTCCAGCCGCTCGGGTTTGCGTACATCATCTCGCTCGCGGCCTCGCTGGTCGTCGCGTTGACGGTGACGCCAGCTCTCTGTTCGGTGCTTCTGCCGCTCTCGAAAACCATCGTTCGTCACGGGGAGAGTGGAATCGTGCGCTGGCTGAAGCGCCGGTACGAGCCTCTCCTGGATCGCGCGCTCGCCCACTGGTATCGCATCACGGCAGTGGCACTCATCCTCCTGATCATTGCCGGCGCCGCGCTCGCATTTGCAGGCCGGGCGTTCCTTCCGGACTTCAACGAAGGGACGCTCACCATCAACCTGGTGACGCTCCCCGGAACGTCGCTGGAGACGTCCGACCGCCTCGGCCGGATGGCCGAAGAGATCCTCCTCGGCGAGCCGGAGGTCGTCGCCACGGCGCGGCGCACGGGCCGCGCGGAGCTCGACGAGCACGCGCAGGATGTCAACGCCTCGGAGATGGAAGTCCGTCTGAAGATGAAGGATCGCGATAAGGATGAGCTCCTCGCCGATCTACGCCGCAAGCTCTCGGCGGTGCCGGGGACGAGCATCACCATCGGACAGCCGATCTCGCACCGGATCGACCACATGCTCTCCGGGACCCGCGCCAACATCGCCGTGAAGATCTTCGGCGACGATCTCGCCACGCTGCGCAGGCTCGGCGAGCAGGTGAAGAACGTGATGACCGGAGTGGAGGGGACGGCGGATGTGTCGCTCGAACAGCAGCCTGACATCCCGTTCCTCACGGTGAAGTTCGATCGCACTTCGATTGCGCGTTACGGCCTCCAGATCTCGGACGTTGCCGAAGCGATCGAGACGGCGTTCGCCGGACAGGAGGTGTCGCGCATTCTCGAAGGGCGCGCGGCATTCGATCTCGTCGTGCGATACGAGGCGGCGGCGGTCGGCGATATCGACGCCATCCGCGCCACACGGATCGCCGCGCCGGGCGGCGCCCAGATCCCGCTCTCCGCGCTGGCCGAGATTCGGAAGGATCGCGGGCCGAACACGATCAGCCGCGAGAACGTCGAGCGGAAGACCGTGGTCATGTCGAACGTCGCCGGACGCGATCTGTCGAGCGTCGTCGAAGACATCCGCGAGCAGGTTGCGGCAACAGTGAAGCTGCCCGCGGGCTATCACATCGAATACGGCGGGCAGTTCGAAAGCGCCGCCGAGGCGTCACGGCGGCTCGTGCTTTCCGGGATCGTCGTCGTCGCCGGCATCCTGCTCCTGCTCTTCATCGCCCTCGGCTCGCTGCGCGATGCAGGGCTGGTCATGGTCAATCTTCCGCTCGCGCTGATCGGCGGCGTCGCCGGCGTCTACGTCTCCGGCGGCATCCTGTCGGTCGCATCCATCATCGGATTCATCACCCTTTTCGGCATCGCCACGCGCAACGGCCTGATGCTCATCTCGCACATTCAGCACCTGATCAGAGAGGAAGGAGTGACCGACGTGCGCGAAGCCGTGCATCGTGGCGCGATGGAGCGCCTTTCCCCGATCCTCATGACCGCGCTCTCCGCGGGACTTGCGCTGATCCCGCTCGCGCTGGCGATCGGGAAACCGGGAAGCGAGATTCAGACGCCGATGGCGATCGTCATTCTCTTCGGGCTTCTGACATCCACGGCGCTGAACATGTTCGTCGTGCCGGCGTTGTATTTCCGCTTCGGGAGTCGGGCGACGGAAGTGAAATGAGAGGCTCGCATGAGTGTCCGGTCGGCCGTGGCGAACAGGCGCACTCTGTGAGCACGCCGTGAGCGCCCGGCGGCGGGACGCCGCCGGGCCAAGCCGCCGGGACGGCGGCGCTCCTACTTCGTGGTCACTCGGCCTGCCACTCCCATCACGTCCAACCCGAGCAGGCGTGCGTCGAGGAAGAGACTCTCGACAGACGCTCCGCCGAGGTCCGCCAACGGGATGTCGATCTCCAGCGACGTCGCGCCGACCGTGAGCTTGCGAGCGCCCTCTGCCCACGCGAGCGAGTTGCCCGCGCGATCGGCGACGATCACGTCGAAGCGGTATGCGCCCGCGAGAGCCACGTCCGCGGGCACGAAGACCCGCAGCGCATCGCCGACGACCTCGGTGCGGATGCCGCCGAGGCGGGCGGCGCCGCGCTCGGCGACGAGCTCACCGGATCCAGTGCGCGCAAAGCGGACGCCTCTCCCGTTCGCACCCTCGGCGTCGAAGCGGACCTGCCACGAGCCGGCGATGCCGGCGGGAAGATCGGCAAGGGTGATCTCGTAGATGCCGTTGCCGTGATCGTCGAGCGCAACCATCTCGAATGTCCGGCCATCCGGCGACGCGAGCCGCGCGGTCACCTTCGCGCCCGCGATCGGCGCCTCGCCCTCGCGCAGTTCCGCGTGCAGCGTCACCGGCTGGCCCGGCTGGCGCGAGAGGGGAGCGGCCCATGTGGACAACGTCAGCATACTGTCGGGCTCCGCGGCCACGATCGTCGCGGGTCCGTCGACGTCGAGGGCGTACGACGCCGGCGCCGTGCGCATCACGTGCAGCACCTCATCGTCGCCTTCCTCGAAGCGCCTCACTCCGCGCTCGATCGAGCCGCGGTCTTCCGGCGCGAGCATCGAGCCCGTCGGCGTGCGGAGGCGCGTCTTCACGCTCCGGGGGCCGATCGTCCAGATGATCATTCCGCTCCCACCGGTCGCGGGCAGTTCGACGGACGACGCCTTCGGCACCGTCCGCGCGAACATCCGCGAGACCTGCGCGGGCGCGTGTGCATCCGGTGCCTGATAACGAGTGCCGGCGTCGAAGCGGCCGGTGATGTCCGCGCCGAATGCCGCGGGAGCGAGGGTGAGGAGAAGTAGCAGTGTCTTCTTCATCATCGTCTCTCCTCAGAAGTCCGTGGCGAGCGTGTCGCCGATCTTGCGGTAGTCGTTGCGGCGGTTGTGGTGATGGTTTGCCGGCGTCGTGAACCAGACGATCCCGACCGCCTGCGCGCTGTACTGCGAGACCATCCCGTCGTCCTCGCCGGGCATCCCCGCGATTCCCGACAGCGTGGCCAGCCCGTAGTCCTCGGAGTGGACGAAGTCGTTCCACAACCCCGTCCCGGCGATGTTCCAGATCGTCTTCGGCAGCGCCGGACGCCCGGACGTTCCCTTCAGGTAGTACGTGTTGTAGTAGCTCATCGACGAAGTCGTGCAGTTTTTCGTCGAGTCCGTGTTTTGCCCGACGAGATCGACCAGCCAGCCGGTGAGCCACGATCCCGACAGCGTTCCCGCCAGATTTGCCGCCTCGGAGCCCTTGTTCGGCGGCGCGATGGAGTTGACCCAACGGATGCGGTTGATGATCGGCTGATAACGCGAGTCGTAGGTTGGATTCGACAGGATCCAGCGGATGACCACGCCGCCGAACGAGTGCGTCTCGATGACGATGTCGTCGATCGCGTTCGCATTCATCCAGTTGTAGATCTGCCCGGCCACCTGGCCGCCGGCGACCCACATGTACTGCGTGCCGTCGTAGGCGACGATCAGGTGGGGGACCGTGAAGCCTTTAGTCGTCGCGCGGATCATGTCTTCGCCCCAGTAGGCGCGTGCGACGCTGTACTGCGCGAGGTTCGAACCACCCTTGCCGTGGATGAAGACGACGCCGGTCTTCGCGAAGACCGAGGCGGTGGCGAACAGAGCGACTGCGAGAGAGAGCAGAACCGTCCGTTTCATGTTGACGTGTTTCCTCCTGTGTGGAGGGACGGCCACTGCGACGGTGGTGCCGAACGTGTTTTCAGCGACTTAGCCCCGGAGAGGGTCGCACCTTGAGCCCTTTGGCTCTGAATGAGGGTTCATTGTTGACCGCGCGGGTCGATCTTTAGGCCGGCACGGGCGGCAGCGCTTGGTTGCTTCGCCTCATGGCAGGCCGCAATGCACTAGCCCGCATTTCTCACAGCCATTGGTCGCGAGACAGCCGAGAGTGGCCTGGATGCGAGTCGCACGGCGATTTCGCGACGAAAGCATAGTTGACACTATGTTGAGGAGCGAAATCGTCGTGCGGCGAAGCAGATAGGCCGCTATCGGCTGTCGCAGCAGAAAGCTGTGAGAAATGCGGGCTAGACCGTCGCGGCTCCGCGCGGCGCCCCCCCCCGCCGAGGCTATACTTCAGGTCTCCGTGCTCCGAGCTCTCGTTCTCGCGATTGCGATCGCCCTCTCCATGGACGGTGCGACGGTCTATCGCGTGTCCATGGAATCGAGCGGCCGACAAACGACCGCTGGAGCCACGCGCGTGACGGTCGCGGGCGAGCACATCTGCATCGACAGCGAACGGGTCGCCGGAGTGGTGGCGACGCACAACGCATTGACGTCCCGCGACGGCGGCGCGACGTTCATCGCCATCAATCACGACCTGCAGACCTGGTTTCCGTTTGAAGAGCTGCCCCTGGCCCTCAGTGTCGAGCCGTGCGGGTTCACCCCCGATTCGAAGGTGCGGAAGGTGAGCTGGACGTTTGACTCGCCAGAGAGCGATCGCTACGTCGGAAAGCTCTCCTACACGGTGAGGGACGTGATGCTCGGCGAAAGGATCGACGTCACCTGCCGCGCGACGCTCGAGATCCATACCGCGGGTCAGCCTTCGCGCGCGGCGTGGCCGTCGAAGACGTTTTTCACCACGAAGTACGCGGCGGTGGACGAGCAGATCGGGCCCGATCTCGAGAAGGTCGCGGAGTTTCCCGTCCGTCTCTCTCTGACGTTCACCCGCCAGGTCCGTGGCGGCGCGGCGTTCGCGACCGAAAGGGTGTACACCGTCGAGGATCTCCGGGAAGTCAGCGACGGCCCGATGCCGGCGTGCGAAGTCCCTGCAGGGTATCGCCAGCAGGCGCCGATCATCGGCGTCCCCGGCAGATAGCCGGCACGGCCGGCAGCGGCCGGCCCGGCCGGCTGCGCTGGGTGCTCCGCCTTACGGCACGTCACGAATGCGCCGAGGGCTGCGACTTCGGGCGGCGCAACGCGCCTGACGTTTCACCCGCGCAGACTCGTAGCGGCCCGCGCGCTATCATCGCCGCCGCATGCCGTCTTACCTCCTCTCCTGGTCGCGTCCCGCGGAGCGTCTCTTCGACATCGCGATCCGATTCACGGCCCCGGCCGACGCGCCGCGCCTGTTGCTGCCCGCCTGGCGTCCGGGTCGCTATCTCCTCCAGAACTACGCCGCGAACGTGCGCGAGTGGACGGCGGGGGAGGCTCGTACGTGGAAGGATGGGAAGACGTCGTGGCTCGTCGATGCCCGAGCGGGCGAGGAGGTCACGTTCCGCTACCGCTACTACGCGGGAGTGCTCGACGCCGGCTCGAGCTTCCTCGATGACGACGAGGCCTACTTCAACGGCACGAACCTCTTCATGCTCGTCGAGGGGCTGCGCGGCGAGGAGCATCGGCTGACCATTGCCGCGCCGGCGGACTGGCTGATCGAGACGCAGTTGCCGCGCGACGACGATAACGCGTTCCGGGCGCGCGATTACGACCACCTCATCGACTCGACGACCATCGCCGCGGCCACGCTGACCCGGCACTCCTTCACGGAGGGCGGCGCGCGCTTTCATCTCGTCTTCCGGGGCGACGAGGGCATCGACACCGAGCCGTATGTCGAGCCGGTGCGGGCGATCGCGAAGACGCAGTTGGGCCTCTTCGGCGGCGGGTTTCCCTTTCGCGAATACCGCTTCCTCTCTCACGTTCGCGACCGCTGGCATGGCGTCGAGCACGAAGACTCCTGCTCGATCGTCCTCCGCCGCGCGGCCATCCTCGGCGCGAAGCCCGGCGACGAGGGGTTCGACCACGTGCTGTCGATCTTCTCGCACGAGCTCTTTCACGCCTGGAACGTGAAGCGGATGCTGCCGGCGAGGTTCTCGCCGTACGACTACTGGCAGGAGACGCCGACGCGCCTCCTCTGGGCCATGGAGGGGATGACGTCGTACTACGGCGACCTCACGCTCGCGCGCTCCGGGCTGTGGTCCGAGGAGCGCTATCTCACGCACCTCGCCCGCGAGATCGAGACGCTCGAGGCCTTGCCGGCGCGCGCGCATCTCTCGCTGGCGCAGGCCAGCTTCGACGGCTGGCTCAGCGACCCGGCCCAGATGCACGATCACCCGAACGCGTTCTTCTCGTTCTACAACAAGGGCGAGATCGTCTCCGCGCTCCTCGATCTGACGATCCGGAACGCGACGGAAGGATCGAGGTCGCTCGACGACGTGGTGCGGCTGTTGTGGGAGGAGCACGGACTCACCGGCCGGGGCATGGAGGAAGACGCGGTGGAGCGCGCGGTCGCGCGGATCGCGGACGTCGGCGACTTCTTTGCCCTCTACGTCGAGGGGACGGACCCGTTGCCTTACGCGGAAACCCTTGCAGCAGCAGGTGTTGCATTCACCACGACCGCCCGCCAGCCGGACCAGTCCTTCCTTGGCGCGCGGCTGAAGGCGCAGGACGGAATGCTCGTCGTCGAGTCCGCGCTTCGCGGTGCGGCAGGGATGGAGGCGGGCCTCCTGCCGCATGACGAGTTGCTGGCGCTGGATGGAAACCGCATCGCGAGCGCGGCATCGCTAGAAAGCGCGATGCGCGGCTTGAAGCTCGGCCAGACCGCGGAGCTGCTGGTCGCTCGCGCGGGCGTCGTCCGGGCGCTGTCGCTGACGGGACGTCCCGATCCGCGACCTCTCGTCGCCATGAAGATCGTGGCACCGAGCGAGCTGCGGCGCGCCTGGCTGCGCTCTGTGCCCGAACTTGGCGTGTCGAAGACCAGGAGAGACGAATGACGGAGACCAAAGCGCTGGAGCTCACCGAGGATCGGGTGCCCTTCGAGGGCATCGAAGAGTCCCTCGAGGAGCTCGTGGACCTCTACGGCGGCGAAGTGACGGCGACGCGCGAGCGCGGGCGCGATTTCCGCCTCCCTCTGCGCCGAGGCATGGCCAGCGGAGGCGCGGTGGAGTGTACGGTCTCCTGGATCCCCGACGACGAGCGCGACGCCACCGTGCGCCTGGTCACCAACCGCAATGTGGACGCCCCGAAGGCGCAGCGAATTCTCCTCCTCCTCGCCGGCGTGGTCGGCTCGGTGATGTTCATGCTCTGGCCGTTCTATCCCGGCGAGCGCGCCTTCGGGACGCTGGCCTGGCTCGGAGGCATCGTCGCCTTCGCCGTCTACCTGATGACCCTGCGCAAGAGCAGCGGGGGAATCGCGTATGACTTTCTCCAGAGGCTCGCGGCGCGGCAGAGAGCGACCATGGCTTCCGAGGAGGAGGATCGTCCGAAAGACGATTGACGGGCCTTCGCTGAAACGTTTTCCCGCCATCGCTCACTACCTTGACGCGAGATCCAGATCTCTCGCGGAAAAGGAGCTGACGATGATCAGCGATTTGAAGCTATTCAGGGGAAACACGCTTGCGGAGCTCGTCTTCAGGGGATGGCCTTGTCCCCAGAAGATCCTCATGGTCACGGACAGTGCCCTCGATTTCGGCCCCGGAGGGTTCGGGCTGTCCGAGTTCGTCGGCATCATCACTGGCGCGGGCCATACGGTATCCACCGCCCACCGAAACGGGTTTGGCCCCACGACGATCCCGGGGGCCTTCAACTTCGCGACGGCCGCGACGCCGGTGACGACGAAGAACTACGACCAGCTCTGGCTGTTCGGATTCAACACCACGGCACTCAACGCGGCGGAGCGGACGACCATCGCGACCTTCATGTCCGCGGGCGGTGGCGTGTTCGCGACCGGCGATCACGCGACGATCGGCGCCGGGATGGGGACCAACATCCCGCGAGTCCGCTCGATGCGCAACTGGGCGACCATTCCCATGGTCGATCCGATGCGTCACGACACCGTAGTCCACCCCGGAGTCGACGGGATCAAGCAGTTCGACGATCAGGCGGATCACTTTCCGCAGCAGATCTATCCGGTCTTCCTCTCGAACGGCGGTCCGTCGAACAATCCCGGGACCTGGAGCGTCCACCCGGTCCTGCGGCATCCCTCGGGCGCCGTCGACTTTCTTCCCGACCATCCGCACGAGAGCGAGTGCCTCGCCCCGGCAGCCGTGGCGGGCAACTTTGCGGGTGTCGAGGAATGGCCCGCCCCGACCGGTGGGGGTCCCCGTATTCCGGCGCAGATCGTGGCCATTTCGATCTCCGCGGGCCGCTTCATCACCGATACGTTGAAGCCGCCCGTTTCGCCGCGCTGCTTCGGCGCGATCTCCGCCTACGACGGCGATGCCGCCAACGTGGGGCGAATCGTCTGCGATGCGACCTGGCACCACTTCGTGAACGTCAATCTGAATGGATCGGGCGGAGCGCCGGACACGACCGGCGTGCCTCGCGCCGGTATGTACGTTCTCGGCGCACCGACGGCGGAGTACCTGAAGATCCAGCGCTACTTCCTCAACACGGTGCGCTGGCTGGCGCCGAAAGGGCGCCGGACGTGCTACCCGTGGGTCCTGGCCGCCGCGGTGCGCTTCGATCTCGAGGTTCGCGAGCTGCAGCTGCCGGAGCCGCATCCGTGCCCCTGGGATCCACTCATCCGGATCGGCCTGGTCGCCGAGGAGGCGCTCACGCGGTACTGGGGGCCGGGCGCACTGGCGGAGATCGTCGACGACATCCTCGCCGGGACGGACGCAGCACCGCAGCTGACCGGGCTCCTCAAGGGGCGCCGCTTCGCTCGTGGCGACGAGAGGGACGTCCCCACCGACAGCTCGCTCCTGCCGCTGCAGGACATGCGTCGTGCGGTCTTCGGATCGATCGTCAACCTCTTTGCCCGCGAGCTACCCGAGGATGAGGCGAAGCTCGCCAAGGTGCTTCGGGGAACGAACGACAAGCGGGCGAACGAGCTTCTGGCCGAGGGAGTGCGGGGGGCGGAGAAGTCGATCGGCGAACATCTCCAGCGCGCGTTCGAGACGACCCGGGGCCAGCTGCAGACCCTGGTCGCGCGGAAGGACGAATCGGGTCAGCCGCCCAGCCGCGGCAAGAAGAGCTCCCGTCGCCGCTGATGCGATGGGGAGGTGCGCGCTCGGTCTGGGCGCGCACCTCGTCCCACTCCTCGGGCGAGACGCCCGCGTGAAAGCCGGTTGGATGCCGGCGTACCGAGAGCAACCGCTGCCGGCCGGGCGGCTACAGCCGATCGGTCAGGATCGTCTTCGCGATCGTGGCGAGCTGCATGTTGCTCGTTCCTTCGTAGATCTGGCCGACCTTTGCGTCGCGCCAGAACTTCTCCACCGGATATTCTTTGGTGTAGCCGTTGCCGCCGTAGAGCTGGACGGCCAGGGACGTCACCTTCTCGGCGACTTGCGAGGAGAAGAGTTTGGCCATGGCCGCCTCGCGGAGGAAGGGCTTGCCGGCGTCCTTGAGACGGGCGGCGTTGTAGACCAGCAGCCGGGCGGCCTCGAGGTCCGTCGCCGCCTGGGCGATCTGGAACTGGACCCCTTGGAAGTCGGCGATGCGCGTGTTGAACTGCCTGCGCTCCTTCGTGTAGGCGATGGCATGCTCGAGCGCCCCGCGGGCGACGCCGATCATCTGCGCCCCGATCCCGATGCGCCCTTCGTTGAGCGTTTCGATGGCGATCTTGTAGCCCTTGCCCGGCTCGCCGAGGACGTTCTCCTTCGGCACGCGGCAGTCCTCGAGGATCAACTCGCACGTGGAGGAGGCACGGATCCCGAGCTTGTCTTCCTTCTTCCCGACCTGGAAGCCGGGGAAGTCGCGCTCGATGACGAAGGCGGTGATGCCCTTGTATCCGGCGTCAGGATTCGCGTTTGCGAAGACGATGAAGAGGCCCGACTCGGCGGCGTTGGTGATCCACAGCTTCCGCCCGTTGAGGACGAAGTGGTCCTCCTTCTCCTCGGCCCGCGCGGCCAGCGCGAAGGCGTCGGAGCCCGAGCCACCCTCCGAGAGGGCGTACGCGCCGACGGTGTCGGTGGAGAGCATGCGCAGGTATTTCGACTTCTGGTCGCTGCTCCCCCAGCGGAGGATGGCGTTGTTGACGAGGGTGTTCTGGACGTCGACGAGGACCCCGCAGGACGCGTCGACGTGGGACAGCTCCTCGACCACGATGACGGCATTGAAGAAGGTGGAACCGGCCCCGCCGAGCTCATCGGGAACTTCGATGCCCATGATCCCGAGCTCGAAGAAAGACGAGATCAGGTCCTTCGACATCGTGGCGTCATGGTCCATCTGGTGGACCAGGGGGCGGATCTTCTCGATCGCGAACTCGCGGACGCTCTCCTGGAACATCTGCTCTTCTTCGGAAAGGAGCGTCAGCGGTGCTCCCGGGGTGGTCTCGATTGCGGTGGTCATCTGCTGCCTCCGGAGGGTTATCTGATGCGGGGCGAATGATATCCGATGTGCCGGCGTTATCATGCCGCGCTCGGAGCCATCGAAATTGAAAATTGAAAATTGAAAATTGAAAAGCGCCGTCGCGAGGTCCCCATTTTTCAATTTTCAATTTTCCAATTTTCAATTTCCTTCGGGCCCCGGTGGCGGAATTGGTAGACGCATGGGACTTAAAATCCCCCGCCGCGAGAGTGGCGTGCCGGTTCGAGTCCGGCCCGGGGCACCAATGGTCAACGTGTTGACCTGGTGCACAAGGTCCGTTACAGTACCGATTGCAAACGGATCGTGCGCGCTTCGACGTTTCGCGCGTGGGGACCACGCGGCCGGGCGGTTCGGCGATCCGTGGCGTTGATCAACGGATTTACGGGAGGGGAGGGCGAGCTCATGGGTCACTGCCACTACTGCGGAGCGACGTTCCCGAAGACGAGGAAGACCCGCAAGTACTGCACGAACCGCTGTAAGACGAACGCCTGTCTGGACAAGAAGCCCCGTCTGCGTGCAGCGGACGTCGAGGCACTCCAGGATGTTCTCAGCGCCGAGTTCGCGTCGGTGGAAGCGATGCGCGAGAGGTTGCGGGCGATCGTCGCCCCGCACCTGCCGGCGATTCCGGTGAACGTGCCGCGGATGGATTGATTCGTTCCAAAAAACAAAAAGGGCGCCGTTTCACGGGCGCCCTCCGGGGTAGGTGTCACCACGTAGTCGAAAGCTACGAAGCAACCCCCTTAGGTTGATTAGAACAATCCATGCGTATTTCGTTACCTCCTCCCCTGAATTTCCGGCGGACCCTCGACTGGCGCCACGTCACGTGCCATGACCCACCTCGCCTTTCGTCGCGGACCGGATCGACCGCCCCTACTCGCCCTGGGGTGGAAGGGAGGGACGGGAACTGGAGTTCTTTTTCAATGATCATGCGGCCGAAGGCCGCACGGATTCGTACGGATAGAGACGCGGCCGGCCGCCCTTTTATTGCAGCCCCGCCCCTCCCTCTCCGCTGAATGCATGGTGAATATGATACGTTTTTCGCGCGTAATCGCAATCGAAAATTCTCACGATATTTCTACTTCAATCGGCATGCCGGGCGCACAGATCGCTGTGCTACACTTTCTGCCCCCCGGAGCCACCTTCATGAAACGACTTCTCCTCATCGCCGGCGCGCTTGCGCTCGCCTCCAACCTCGGCGCTGCCACCGTCAACGGCAAAGTGATGTTCCAGACCAAGCGGGGTCAGAGGCCGGTCGTCAACGAGACCCTGGTGTGGCTCGATCCCGCCGGAAGGACCTTCAAAAAGCCGGCCTCGAGTTTCACGATGACCACGCGCAGCAAGGAGTTCCTCCCGCACGTCATGGCCGTGCCGGCAGGCTCGAGGATCAGCTTCCCGAACGAGGACCCGATCGCGCACAACCTCTTCTCCCTCACTCCCGGCAACACCTTCGATCTGGGCCTCTACCGTCGGGGCGCGGGCAAGCAGCACAGGTTCGACACTCCCGGCGTCGTGAACGTCTACTGCAACGTCCACCCGAACATGTCCGCGGTGGTGCACGTGATGAGCACGCCCTACTACGGGTTCGCCGACGCCAGCGGCAATTACTCCTTCGACGTCCCGCCCGGGAAGTACCGCATCACCGCCTGGAACGAGCAGGGAGGCATCCAGTCCTCCGACATCGAAGTCAAAGCCGACGGCACTGTCGCAGGCGCGACTCTGCTGACCATCGATGGCCGGAACTTCCGGCTGACCCAGCACAAGAACAAGTTCGGACGAGCCTACCGCCCCCCAAAGGACTACTAGCGAAGATGACCGCGCAGGCACCCGACCCCAAGGCCACGGTCTCGCAGGAACTGCCGTCGAAAAAGGCATACGCGGTCGAGAAGCCGCGGGTGCCGCTGGTCCTCAAGCTGTTCGGACTCACGGCCCTGCTCATCGCGATCGTCGTGGCCGTGGCGGTCGGGATCACCATCCAGCGCGCGAACGCCGTCGCCCAGGAGACGGTGAACCGCTCCATCACCGGAGCGGCGACGCTCTTTCAGGAGTTCGAGGAGCGTCGTCTCGACGGTCTCGCCGGCGCTACACAAGTCCTCGGAAGTGACTCGAACTTCTACGCTTACATCCAGAACGCGCTGAATCCGCTGCCGCCGCCCGCGGCCGATCCCGTGGAGGGGGACGATGTGCAGGCGATCGACCCGAACGTTCCGCCGCCGCCCTCCGGCATCGACTACAGCAGCATCAACGACCAGCTGCTCCAGAACCGCGAACGGCTCAAGACCGACGTCCTGATGCTCCTCGACGATCAGGGAAACCTGGTGGCCCGCACCGACCAGCCGATGATCGCCGGCGGCTCGAACGAGGACTTCTACGACAAAACGCCGCTCGTCCAAACCATCGTCGACGACGGCAGCGTCCCCGCGACGAAGGGCGTCTTTCCGCTGGATGGGAAGCTCTTCCACGCCACGGTGGCCCCGATTGCGGCCGGCGCGCGCGCGGTCCGCATCGGCTATCTCATCAATGGCTATGCGATCGACGATAAGTTCGCGAACCGCATCGCCGAGGCGACGAACGCCGGGGTCGTCTTCACGACCAAGGACGGCGCGACGACCATCCGATCGTCGAACGCGCCCAGCGTCATGCCGAAGGACGTCGGCTCGCAGAAGACCGTCCAGGTCGACCGGAGCCGCTACGTCGTCACCACCAAGCCGCTCCTGGCCGGACGGGACGTCGTCGGTACGGCGATCTTCCTCCGCTCGCTCGACCGCGAGCTCGCCCCCTTCCGCGAGATCGAGCAGACCATGATCCTTGCCGGCGGCGCGGCCCTCGTGCTTGCCCTGCTCTTCTCCTGGCTCATCGCCAAGCGGGTGACCCGCCCCATCGAGCAGCTCGCCGGGATCGCCCAGGCCGTGACCGCGGGCGACTACTCGGTGCACCCGGAGGTCGACCGGAACGACGAGGTCGGCATCCTCGGCCGCTCGTTCGGCAAGATGATCAACTCCCTGCGCGACAAGGCCGAGCTCGAGGAGCTCTACGCCCAGATGGCCGAAAAGTCGGACGAGATGCCGGCGATCGCCGTCCGTGCGAACGAGCCGGCGAAGCTCGACGAGGGAACCGTGCTCGTCACCGACCTCCGCGGCCTGCCGGCGACGGTGGGCGAGGGCGACGCGACATTCGTCATCGGCGCCGTGGAGCGGGCCATGCGCCTGCAGGAGCGCGAGGTCGAGCGCCAGGACGGCGAGGTTCGCGAGATCAATGGACATCGCCTCGTCTCCATCTTCCGGGGCGAACGGGGGATCATCCACGCGATCCGCGCCGCCCGCGCGATCAACGAAGAGCTCGCTCTGCAGATGAGCTCGGGCACGCCGATGTTCATCGGCGCCGGCATTGCGACGGGGGAGTTCGTCACCGGCTCCGTGACCCTTGATGCCGAAAGCGGCCTGGCGATCGTTGGAAACGCGCCCCTGCTCGCGCTGCTGTTCGCCTGGCATGCGCCGAACGGTGTCGCGTACGTTTCCTATGAGAGCGCGCAGGCCGCGGGCAACGAGGTTCTGAGCGCCGCCGTGCGCGAGGAAGTGCGTCTCAAATGGCTTCCGGCGCCGCTGCCGGTCGCCGCGTTGCCTCTCCTCAGCGTGACCACAGGCATCATGAAGACCGTCGGCGGCGGAACCGAGTCGATGGCCACGGTGCGCATGCATGCCACCGCTGCCGGCGTGACGGCTCCCTCCGGGACCGGCCAGCAGGACCTGGCCCTCGGACATTTCTTCGCCGGCCGCTACACGATCGAGAGCATCCTCGGCCGGGGCGGCATGGGCGTCGTCTACAAGGCGACCGACGCGCAACTCGACGAAACCGTCGCCATCAAGACCCTCCCGGGCGACGTCATGACCCGTTCGCCCGAGGACCTGGAACGCTTCAAGCGCGAGATCCGCCTCGCCCGCAAGATCACCCACCGAAACGTCCTGCGCACGTACGACTACGGCGAGGCCGAGGGGGTGTACTTCATCAGCATGGAGTTCGTGAGGGGCTACACTCTGAGCGAGCTCATGGATGAGGCGCCGTCGCGGCAAATGCCGACCCGCGCCACCATCGGCATCGCCCGCCAGATCTGCCGCGGCCTGCACGCGGCCCACGAGCAGGGCATCATCCACCGCGACATCAAGCCCCAGAACGTGCTCATCGACGCGAAGGGCGAGGTCAAGCTGATGGACTTCGGCGTCGCCCGGATGACCGAAGCCTCGGAGGCAATGACGCAGGCCGGACTGATCGTCGGGACTCCCCACTACATGAGCCCCGAGCAGGTGCAGGGCAAGACCCTCGACCCCCGCACCGACGTCTACGCGATGGGCGTGCTGCTCTACGAGTTGCTCGTCGGACGCCGCCCTTTCGAGTCGACCTCCCTCACGGGCATTCTCACCGCGCACATCATGGAGAAAGCCAAGCCGCCCATCGAGTTGCGCCCCGACGTCGGCCGCGAGCTGAACGCGATCGTGATGCGTTGCCTCGAGAAGGACCCGGCCGCGCGGTACGGGGACGCAAGCGGGCTTCTCTCGGATCTCGACCGCATCCAGCTGCCCGTCGCCGCGTAGTGATAGGGTCTGACGGCTGACCCTACTTAACTCTCTACGGCACCTTCGCCGGTCCCGGCGGGATGTACGGCTTGTACGTCACGTTCTCCGTCGACGCCGCGAACTCCGCGCGGACGTCCTGCACCAGTTTCGGATCACGGAACAGATCCACCATCGTCGCCGCCAAGGCCTTCGACGCCCACACCATCCCTTTGTGGCCGATCGACATGCCGCCGCAGGCGACGACCGGCCAGCCGTGCCATGGCGTGCCGGCCGGTGCGGTGGTCACCGAGACGTGGATCGTCGGCACGTTCCAGCTCACGTCCGCGACGTCCGTCGATCCTCCCTCGGGTGGGCCTGGCGTTGCGTCGAACGGTTTGAGTGCCGGCATCAGCCCTCGCGGCTCCGCCCCCGTCTCCTTTTGAATGGTCTTGGCGAACTCGTGCTCCTCGGCCGTAAATGCGATCGGCCCGAGCCATTGCATGTTCTGCCATGCGGCCCGCTGCCCGGTCATGTTGACGAGCATGTTCCAGTCGCCGCCCTGCACGTTCACCTGCGACTCCACGCCCGCCGCGAGAGCCGCGCCCTGTGCGATCTCGCGGATGCGTCCGAGGAGGCGGTCGACTTCGTCTCGCTTCTCGTCGCGCAGCCAGATCCAGAGCTTCGCGTAGTCCGGAACGACGTTCGGCACGTTGCCGGCCTGCTGCACGACGTAGTGCATGCGCGAGGTCGGGCGGATGTGCTCGCGCATCATGTTCACCGAGTAGGTGAAGATCTCCAGGCCGTCCGAGGCGCTGCGGCCGTTCCAGGGATCGAAGGCGGCGTGCGCGGCGCGGCCGCGGAACTCGACCGTCAGATCGACCAGCGCCTGCGTGCTCTTCGTGTCCGACTGCGTTTCATCCGAGGGATGCCAGGCGAGCATCACGTCGACGTCCTTGAAGACGCCGTCGCGGAGCATGTAGATCTTCCCGCCGACCGCCTCCTCGGCGGGCGTGCCGAAGAACCGGATCGTCCCCTGAAGCTTGCCCGCGGCGATCAGATCCTTGATCGCCAGAGCCGCGGCGAGCGATCCCACGCCGAAGAGGTTGTGCCCGCAGCCGTGTCCCGGCGCGCCTGCTTCGAGCGCGTCCTTCGTCGGTTGTGCCTTCTGCGAGATTCCGGGAAGAGCGTCGTACTCGCCCAAGATGCCGATGACGGGCGTCCCGCTGCCGAACTCCGCGACGAACGCCGTCGGCAGATTCGCGACGCCGCGCGTGACGCGGAACCCCTTTGCCTCCGCCCAATCCGCGAGCGCCTTCGACGAGCGCGTCTCCTTCAAGGCCGTCTCCGCGTAGCGCCACATCTCGTCGGAGAGCGCGGTCATCTCGCTCGCGTGCCTATCGATCGTCGCGGCCGCCGCGCGCTTCGTGTCGGCGAACTTCACCGTGTCGCGCGCCTGCGCGAAGAGCACCGTCGGCGTGAGGAGGAGCAACAGCAGAGTGCGCATGAGCGCGGATTCTAATGCGGCAAACGATCGAGCAGATCCGGAATATAGTGACTCCCTTGGATCGGCCATCCTTTTCCTTCGTCTCCTTCCCCTTCGTCGCTCCGGTGCTTGCAGTCGCCTTGTTGTTTCCCGAGCCGCTGAGGGCGGACGGCTACCATCCCCAGTGGGTGCTCGTGGCCTCGAGCCGCGACTTATTCGTGCGATTGATGGTCGTCGGAGAGTTCACCGGTGATGGTGTTCCGGACCTGGCCGTCATCTCGGACCGTTGGGAACTGCACCTGATGCCCATCGAAGCCGGCGGACAGCCGGCGAAGCCGATGAAGATCCTCGGCGATGCCACGTTCCGCGATCTCGTGGCGGCCGATTTCGACGGGGACGGACGAACGGACCTCGTGGCTACGAATCGTGAAGGGAACGCCGTCACATTTCTGCGCTCCAACGGAGACGGCACTTTCTCGGCGCGGTCGCATTCCCTCGACAATAACCCGTGGGACATTTGCGTAGACGATTTCGACGGCGACGGAGAGATGGACCTGCTCGTCGGTGATGGGGCGCTCGAGACGGTGGTGGTGTACAGGGGCGACGGAGCGGGCGCATTCTCCGAGCTTAGCCGCATCTCGACGGACGCCGTGACCGAGCTGGTGAGCGGTGACGTGGACGGTGACGGGCGGATGGACCTCCTCGCGGCCCGCGGTGAGAGCTCCGGCCTGCGGCTTTTCTACGGAACCGAGGACGGCCGGTTCGAGACGCCGGTGCCTTTCGATACGCCCAGCTGGGTCACCAAAACCATGCTCGTGGACCTGGATGAGGATGGTGATCTGGAGATTCTCGACCTGGATTTCTATGCCGACACTCTCACGGTCCGAGTCAATCTCGGCTCGAGGACGTTCGCGTCGCCGGTGCGGGTTTCTTCCCGCTGGAGTCCACAGGCTTGCAGTGCAGTACGAGGGCAACGCCAACCAGCCTCCGAGCCGCTCAGGGGTCGTGACGCGGACCATCACGCGAGCGCAGTCGAAGACGACGCTCGTTCCTCCACTTGCCCTTCCCGCAGGAGAGTGGTTGACCTTGCGATTCGAGGTCAGGGGCGTTCTTGGTACGCACACCCGCGGGTGGATTCGGGTTTATGAAGGAACGAGACCGCTGGCAGCGTTTTATTCGGGGTCGGGACAGGGCACGGTGAGACTGCCTCCCTTCAAGACCGAGGGCATTCACAAGATCCACGCGGCCTTCGGGGGAGACGTGAATCACGAGCCTTCGGTTTCAGACGCCGTCGAGGTGTCGGTGCTTCCGGGGGAGGTGGTCGCACGACGCCGGTCCACGAGGCCCTGAAGCCCCGGCCGGTGCGATCTCGGCGGCAGGATGCCGATGACCGGCTTGCCGCTGCCGAATTCCGCCACGAAGGCTGTCGGCAGACTCGCGCGCGCGACGCGGAACCCCCTTGCCTCTCCGCCCAGTGTCGGCGACCCTTCACGGTGTCGCGCGCCTGCGCGAAGAGCACCGTTGGCGTGAGAAGAAGCAACAGCAGAGTGTGTGCAATCGACGTTTTGCCGGAGAACGGCAGGCCACAGAGGAGAAGCACGGATTGCATGTGGCGACGGTCGCACTTTGATCTGCAACGATCAAGCAGCGCCATGCCGATGTTGCCGGTTCGGAAGGCGGCGAGCCATGAGACCGACGGTGCGATGCGACGCGAAGTCATGACGCCATCGATAACACGATTCGCGTCCGGCTGTCCGAAAGGGAGGATTAAGATCGTGTCGTGAGCGACGCGCACGACATCTTCCTCGTACCCGCCCAGTACGAGTCCGTTCAGGCCGCGGTCGCGGCGATCGAGCGCCCGACGACCATCGTCGTGGCGCCGGGCATCTACCGGGAGAGCATCCTCGTCGCGCACAAGCCATACGTCGTCATCCAGAGCGCCGCCCTCTCACGGCGCGGCGTCACGCTCGCCGGCGCTGACGGCGCCGCCGCCGTGCTTCTCGTCGACCACGCGACCGTCCATCTCAGCGGCATCCACGTGCGCTCGAACGCGCGGATGAGAGGCATTTCCGCTCGCGACGCGGCGATCAGTCTTCAGGACTGCACGGTCGCCGGCAATCGGATCGTGAACGGGAACGGCGCAGGGATGGAATGCCGCGCTTCCTCGGTGCGTATCCAGAAGTCGACGATCGCCGGAAACGTGATCGACGGCGGGGAGGAGATCGCGGGCGCCGGCCTGTTCTTCTACGCCTGCAAAATCGAGATCGCCGGCAGCAACGTCCAGACGAACGCCGGCCACGCGGAACGAACGGCCTTTGGCGGCGGAATCTGGTGCGAGACCAGCCGGATGCGGATGTGGAAGAGCCGCGTGACGGACAACGTCCTCGCCGCACCCCAGTGCGCAGGTGCCGGCATCTACGCGAGATCGTCCCTGCGCTGCGACCTCGGCGGGAGCTTGATCAGTGGCAACGATCAATCGACCGGCCGCGGCGGCGGGATCTTCGTCGACGGCGATCCGGCAACCGTCGCGGTCCATCGCAGCACCGTCGTCCGGCAGAACTACCCTGACGACGTCTTTTCCGCACTGCGGCCGGCATCGGACGTCATTGCGTTTGACGCTTAAGCCTGCGCAGGTTGCGTGCAGGTCTAGCTTCGGTCCGCAACTCGGGCTGTCCAGCAATCGGGTCCTCAACAACCACGCGAAACTGCAGGACCGCGCGCGCTTCGGCGGAAGAGGGGAGCGTGTGGCCCTGCAGCATCTCGCTGCGCACGGCCACGTAATGCTCGATCGTGTTGCGGTCGGGAGCGAGGATCGTGCAGGCGGCGACCAACTTCTCTCAGTACGTCCGGGCTCTTCACGTTCTGCCGGCTGCGGCCGAGCTCCAACTCGGCGAGCACGAACAACGGCATGACCAGGCTGCGCGCTTCGGTGAATGGCGGCGGGGTTGAGCGCTCCGGGCGAAGTAGCGCGTTGGCCGCGTTGCTATCGAAGGCGAGCCGTTCAAACCTCAATCTCATCCCTTCCGAACGCATCACGGACGGCGCGCGCGAGCTCGCGCCCTTCTTCTTCGCCGAGTGCTCCTGCGAGAGCAAGCCAGGGCTGATCGGAAGTGGCGGATGCTTCCTTCACCTCGATGGACACCTTGGCGTGATCAGCCACGCCGCTGAGTGGCTGAGCGAGTTTGAGGATGTTCTCGCGCGCGATGTATTCGGCTTCGATCGTTATGCCCATGCGGGAAGGATAACGGTGTTGAGCGGGAAGTTGTTCTCCTGTCCTGCTCAAGAAGAACGTGCGTCCCACCCCGAGGACGGAATCGTGCCACTGCGAAGCGAGAAGGGAGCGAGCGCGAACATGCAACTTGGCAGGCTTAAGCGTCAAACGCAATGACGTCCGATGCCGGCCGCAGTGCGGAGAAGATGTCGTCCGCCAGAACTACCCGGACGACGTCTACAGCGCACCGGCTTCGGCATCGGTCGTCATTGCGCTCGAGCCTCGAGACTGCTAGGGTTCGCGCAGGTTCAGCTTCAGTCCGTAATTCGGGTTCTCTAGGAAAATTCGGCTCTTCAGCAACCAGGGGAGTGCGTGTGTCTGCCAAACGAAATCTCGTCCGGCGTGGGGTCCACGTGTGTGCATGGACCGTCTTGCTGTCGTTTCTGGTCATCGTCATCGGCGCAGGTGAGGCCGCGGCTGCCGCCGTGCTCTTTCCGACGCCGCTCCACATCACGCGCGAAGTGACCACGCCCTTCTCCGAGGGCGCCACGGTCGTCGAGGAGTACTGCCACGGGAACCGCGTCGTTTCGATCAGCGCCAACCGCACGGCCATCGCCGATCACGCGAAAGGCGAGTTGACGGTGATCGACTTCGCGGCCGGCACGTACAGCGTCACGACGTTCGAGGCGATCGCGAGGCTGCAGGACCGCAATGTCCGCGCGACCGCCGCGCGCACCGGCGAGTGGCGCATCGAGCAACGCGGCGGCCGCGTCGTCGCGTCGCGTCCGGGCGAGATGGTCGAGGTCCGGCGCCGGGATGATGGCGTCGATCGGACCTATCGACTGACGCTGGACCGCGAGCTGAAACTGAGCCGCGAGGCAGTGGAGGCGTTGCTCGGAACCGGCTATCCCAATCGCCGCGATGAAGCGAACGACGCCGTCCTCGGAGCGTTGAGGTCCCCCCGCGGTCCTCGGAGCAACGAGGCTTTCACCACCGGGGAAGACTACTTCCTCCCCCTCGAATACGTCGTCGGCCATGATCTCGATGGACAACGATTCGAAACGCGCAACGTCGTCGTGCGCATCGGAAACGAGCTGCCGCCCGCCGATCGGCTGGCCATCCCTCCCGGCGCGAAGCTCGTGGAATCGGATGCCGTCGCGGCCCGCCGCCTTCTCGATGAGCTCGATCAGTAGGTCCAGGAGACCGGTGCATGAGACTCCTCAGAATCCTCTGCGGCCTGCTTCTTTCCTCGGTCGTAACTCACGCGACGCTCGCGAACATTGCCACCACCAGCCTGCGCATCGAAGGCGCCGCGTTGAAGGTGATCACCGAGACCGTCACCACCGGCATCGATCTGCCGGCGACGATTCAGACGGAATTCGGCGGCAAGCAGAACGACGAAGCCGCCGCGATCGAGGGGCTCGTCGCGATCGGCGACCTCACCGGGCCCGGCCTCGAAACCCCGATCCAGCTGACCACCGCACCGGGCCACAAGTTCCAGATTCCCGGCCTCGCGCAGGCCGGGACCTACTACCTCCAGAACATTCGCCTCCTCAACGGAACGGAATTCCTCCAATACGCGACCCCCGCTGCGGCCGTGATCACCGTCGCCGACCTCCTCCGGACCGAGATCAGCGTCCGGCAGCTCTCGCCGGACGAGTTGCGCGCGCGGGGCATCACCGTCGATGCGCGCAACTTCGACGTCTACGAATACACCTTCACGTTCATCATCAACGGCCAGGAAGTCCGCATCGCCTACCCGGTCGTCGTCGACCCGCGCACGCACCAGGTGCAGCCCGCCGGCCGCGAACAGCCCTACATTCTTCCACCGCCCGATCTCGTCGAGCCGCCGCGATGGTCGCCGCCGACGATCATTCCGATGGACTTCGGTGACGAGAGCGACTTCGTCTTCGGAACCGAGCCGAAGGAGCCGACCGTTCGCGCGCAGGGCAGGAGCATTCCCGCGGCGATCGTCATCCCCAACAGTCTCGCCGTCCTTCATCAGTTCTTCGGCGTGCTGGTCATGGTGCAGAACGGTGCCCCGGAAGGAAGCGCCGCGCGACTCGAAGACATCCACGCCACCATCCGCATCCCCACCGCTCTCCGCACCGCGGGGACGAACCCGCAGGTCTCGTTCGGACAGCCGGTGCCGATCGTCGAGCCGCAGACGGGCGTGCGCTTCCTCGTCGCCCAGGCGCGCGGTGAAGGGGAATGGATGCTGGAGGGCTTGCAGCCGGGCACGCACCGCATCGACTTCGACATCCGGGCCGTGCTCCGGCAACCGGGACAGACGGATCTGCCGCTCCGCGCGACCCCGAGCGCGTCCATCGTCGTTCACGATCCGCGATTCAACATCAACTTCTCGCATCCCGACACGGTGCGCGAGGGGATCGAGTATTCGACCTACGCGTTCATCACGAACATGAGCGCGGCCGAGCAGTCGATCACCATCACCTCGGGCGTCGAGTCGTGCGACGTGAATCCCTCCGCGAACGTCTGCCGCCTCACCGGCGAGACCACGGACCTGCTGACCATTCCGGCAGGGGAGATGCGGCTGGTCGAGTATCGGCTGCGCTCCGGGGTGACCGGCCAGGTCTTCGCCACGGCCGGGACGATCGGCAACACAGACAACCTCAGCGCGAGCGTGCGCCTGCACATGGGTGTGAGCGATAGCGGCATTCCGCTTTCGCCGGCCACACTGATCCTGCCGCATTACGCGCAGTACGTCAGTCCCGGCGTCGTCTCCGCGAACCTGCAGCTCTTCGGTCTCGGATACAGCCTCGCCACCGCACCGCTCAACGCGATGACGGCGAAGTTTCCGCGCGTCATCAAAACGGACGTCTTCCAGCGCGCCGTCGATGTCGCGCGCGCGGGCCAGCGAATCTTCATCACCGACGACGCACCGTCGGCGAAACGCGACTCGATCGCCCATCTCGCGCTCGACCTCCTCGGCAACGGCGGTTACGAGCTTCGCCAGTGGGATGAGCTGCGGCGCCAGGAGAAGAGTGGCCGCCTCGCCGGCGCAGCCGTGGCGCGGGAACTGGAGGCGACCGGTCTCGCCGGCGGCGCGACGATGACGTCGTTCTTCGACGACTTCGCCACCGCGACCGCGCACCGGCAGGGTTTCGTCGCCGCGCTCGCACATGGCGCCGCCTCGGGGGATCGTCCGTATGCAATCTCGTTCAGCGGCCGGACCACCGGGCGCCGTTCGGACGTGCCGAACGAAGCGGCCTCGGACTGGATCCGCGGCATCCCGTTCTCGGACGTCTCGCGCTTCAACGGCGCGGGGGAGACCGGCGAGCTCGGACTCGTCGGACGCTGGACCGAAGACCTCGACGTCGTCGTCACTCCGGCAGAGGACGGGACGTTCTCGCTCGAACTGCTGTATCCCGACGCGACCGATGGCTCGCTGAGGCGCGCGCATTTCGAGATTCCCGGGATGCGCGGGCGCAAAGTCACGATCTCGCTCACCCGTGGCGCATCGTCGCTGAATGCCATGGGAGACGCCGGCATCGCCTCCGTCGGTACGGTGACGACCGTCCAGCCGGCGCCGATCTCCATCGACGGCGCACGCCAGGATCTGCACCTCGACGAAGACGGACACAAGGTCTCCATCCTCTTCAATCGCCCGGTCGCGGTTCCGGATGGCGTCGATCTGCGCACGAAGTTCACGGGCGCGATCGATTTCAATCGCGACGGCGTCGTCTACCAGGGACCGCGTCCGATCGCCGCCGCCGCGCTGCAGGAGGACGGGCGGACCGTCAACCTCACCTTCGATCATTCACTCTCGCGGAACGCCACGTACACGATCGACACCGGAGCCCTCGTCGATCCCGTCAGCAGTCAGAGCGCGTCGTTCGCCGGTCAGACGATCCCGACGATCGACAACGACCTCCCGGGAGGGGTGATCTACGGAAAGGTGCTGAAAGGCGACAACACGCCGCTCTCCGGCGTGGACGTCGTGCTCCGTCAGTACGAACCGTACATCTTGTCTGCGGACCCGACCGGTGCGCCGCAGTACGACGTGTCACAGAGCGACGGCGCATTTCTCTTCGAATGGGTCCGCCGGCAGACCGATCTCGGATGGAACGGCGCGTATCGCCTCGAGGCGTTCTCCACCGTCCATAAGACCACCTCCGTCGAGGGGAGCGTGCGTCTTCCCGGCAAGGTGCACTTCGTCAACCTCCAATATCTCGGCCGCGGTGCCGCGGAGGGGACCGTGCGCTACGACGACGGCGAGGTCGCCGCGGGCGTGGCCGTCGTCGTCGGTAGCACGATGTTCAACCAGTTCCGGACCACGGCCGCCGACGCGAACGGGTTCTATCGCGTCGAGGATCTCCCCGTCGGTCCGCTGACGTTCAGCGCTCGCGACTCCGCGGGCAACGTCACCTACGCCGCGGCGGAAGTCGCGACGGCAGGGCAGCTCGTCACCCAGAACCTCTCCATCTATCGCCAGCCGTTCCCCGGCACGGGGCGGGTACACGGCACCGTGCGCCGCTCGGACACGAGCGAACCGATGGCGGGCGTACACGTCGGCGTCTACAGTCAGGGCTACGGGTTCGTCGACGGCTACACCGACTCCGCGGGTCGGTTCTCCTTCGACAGGATTCCGGCGGGCTTCGTCACGGTGCTGGCCGAGGAGTGGTCGATGGCGCGGCAGTCGGTCGCGTCGGATTTCGACCTGCAGCCGAACGAGATCAAGCAGACCGACCTGCTCTTCCTGATCCAGCCGGCGATGCAGACCGCCACGCTCACGGGACAGGTGCTGCGGGAGAACCCGCTCCAGCCGGGCGTGCAGGAGAAAGTGCCGGGAGCGCTCGTGAAGATCTCCGGCTACCGGATCGTCACCGCCGACGCCGAGGGGCGTTTCGTCTACGAGAATCTGCCCCTGGTCTTCAGCGGCAGGAAGATCACGGCATACGACCCCGAGACCAAGCGTGTGAAAGACGCCGTCGTGCCGACCCTCACGGAGAGCGGTCCGAACCACGTCGGCATCTTCATCAATGCATTCGACCGCGGCAGCGGCGTCATCCGCGTGCGGCTCCTCAACGCGGGAGGATCGCCGGTCGCCGGATATCGCGTCATCGTTCCCGGATTCCCGCCGGAGGTCCTTAGCGAGGTCGGCAACGGCGTCTACGAGTTGCACGATGTGCCGGTGGGCTCGCCCTTCGGCATTTGGGCCGTGCCCGTCGGATTCCGTCCGGAGAACGGCCAGCCCGATCCGCGCCCGTACGGCGACCAGATGGCCAACGGAAAGGCGACGGTCGCCTTCAACGGCCACATCGCGCCGCTCACGCTCCGCCTTCCCGGCCAGGGGACGGTGCGCGTCCGCGTGCGCTCGCAGTTCGATCTCATCGCGCCGGTCGGTCTCTCGTATTCGATATGGGACGAGGCGCAGCAGAAAACCTCCTCGTTCGGCATCAATCAGTCCACGGAGAAGAACGGCGAGGCCGACGCGGCGGTCTTCACCCGCGTTCCGGCGCTCACCGGCGGCTACACCGTTTCCAGCGCGCACCTGCAGTACGGCAGTGCGAGTCTGTATTCGATCCTGGCTTTCGACGGCGACCTGCAAACCCATCAACTGCAGCTCAACACGCTCGCCACCGTGAGCGGCACCGTGTACGCGATCGACGGCGTGACCCCGGTCGCCGGCGCGAGCGTGACGATCTCGAACGGCCGTAGCGACCCGGGTCCGCAGCTCACCGGTCCGGACGGCCGCTTCACCTTCCCGGACCAGCCTTCGAACATCACCGTCACCGTCACGGCCCAGATCACCCAGAGCGGCATCTACCGCACCGGCGAGGCCTCGGCGAGAACGCCCGTCAACGGCGGCGCGGTCGAGAACCTCTCCGTCGTGCTGCGCAAGCGCGGCTTCGTCGAGGGCCTCGTCGTCTACAAGGACTACAAGCATTTCGATCCGGACAACGTCGCGAACAACGTCCCCGACGATACGCCGGGCGACTACAGCGACAATGCGCCGGTTCCGCTGGCGAAGTTCCACCTCCGCGAGCTCGACTTCCCGCGCCGCGCCTTCGGGACGGCCGGCACGCCGCTCACCGCCGACATCACCGGCCGCTTCATCCTCAACAACGTCTTCGTCGGATCTCTGCGTGCGAGCGCATGGGATTCCGGGAACGAAGAGCTCCGCGGCGACTGGTCGGGGCGGATCGACGAGGAGGGCCAGGAGGCGACACCGCGGGCGTACATCCCCATCGGGGACGGCGGTGCCGGCGCGCTGACGGTGCGCGTGGTCGATCCCAACCAGAACCACGCGGAAGTTCCGAACGCGGACGTGAGTCTCTACCGCTCCGGATCGCTCTTCGACTTCACGACCACCGGTCCGACGGGCGCGGCGGAGCTCACCGAGATCCCCGTCGGGACGTACAGCGTCTCTGCCTATTCGAAGTCCCTGGGAAAGACGAGCGCCAGCGTGAGCGTGACGATCGCCCGCGACGTATCGGCATCCGTGCAACTGCAGCTCGAGTTCAGCGGCTCGGTCGACGGGACGCTGACCGATCCGGAAGAGAGCGACACGCCCGTGCCGGGCGCCCACGTACGACTCACCGGGAGCAACTACTCGACGCAGGCCACCACCGGCGTCGAGGGCTCCTTCGAGTTTCTCGGCGTCCGCGAGGGCGCGTTCCGGCTCGACGCGAAAGACACGAACACCAACCGCCGCGCCTCCGCGGAACGAACGCTGTCCATGCTCGATCCCCACCGCACGGTGGACCTCGAGCTGGAGCCGATCGAGACTCTGCACTTCGCGGCCTACCTGCCCGATGACTTCGGCAATCGCTCCAACGTCTTCGCTCCTCCCACCAGGGTGAGCGTCCACCAGCGCGGCGGCGATTACGAGCGGGAGTTGCACGGCAATCCTCTCCAGTTCCCCGGCGCGCTCGAAGAGGCCGCCTATCAGATCCGAATCTGGCAGCCCGGCGACCAGTATCCGAGCATCGTCCTCCCCGGCGCGTTCCCGAAGGGCACCGCCGCCGACCCGTTCGTGTACGTGTTCCCCGCCTTCGGGGAAGTGCGGGTCACGGTCACGCAGGACGGCGGTCCGGCCGCGGGGGCGCTGGTCACGATCTACGGTCCGGGGACGAACGTGACCGTCTACACGGACGACACCGGCCTCGCCATCGCCCGCGGGGTGCGTCTGGGCAATCTGAACGTGCAGGCCCAGTCCCTCGACCAGCGCTTCACCGGGTCGGTGAGGACGACCCTCGCGCAACAGTCCGTCCCTGCGACGGCGACGATCACGCTCGGGACCTACGCCGGCGTGACGGGCTACGTCGAAGCCGAAGCCGGCGGGCCGTCCATCGGCACGCGCGTCGTCGCGTCTTACGGAACCCACACCGGCGAGATCCGCACCGACGCCAACGGCCGCTACACGTTCCTCGGCATTCCCGCGCCACCGACCGGTACGCTGCGCGTGAATCTGACGTTCGTCGGCCCCGATGACGCGACCGCCGGTGCATACGGCTACAAAGACGTGAAGGCAGGCGACGGCGTCGTCGAAGCGCCCCCGGTCCGGCTCGACGCCACGCAGCCTGTGATCGAGAGCATCCTTCCCGAGGATGGGGCCGTCGATGTCTCGCCCGACGCGAGCATCACCATCACGTTCAGCGAGCCGCTGGATCCCGCCACGCTCACACCGGGCAACCTGCAGCTGGTCGCTGCCGACGGCTCGGGCGCGGTCACGTGCTCCATCAGCTCGCACCACTTGGACGGCGGCAAGTTCGCGGTGGTGATGAAGCCGCCCGCGGCGGCGTCCGGACTCCCGCTGCGCAGCAACACGCTCTACCGCGTCATCGTCACGCAGGGCGTGCAGGATCTCACCGGCCACAAGCTGCCGGCCCCGCGTGCATTCGCGTTCACGACGTCCGATTACGCGGAGCCTCGCGTCGTGAAAGTGCTCCCCGCGAGTCCGATCCCGGCGACCACCACGTTCGAGTTCCGCTTCAACGAGCCGATCGATCCCGCGCCATGGGCGACCGGCGGAAACGGCGTGTTCCACCTCAACAAGCTCCTCGCGCCCGGCGGCGCCTCCGCGGCCGTCGAGCGAGAGCTCGTGGCGCGCGCGTTCCTCGATCCGGTCACGAACATGACCCTGTTCATCGCGCCGGACGACGCCAACCCGATCCTGCCGGATTCCTTCTACCGGGTCTCCTTCTCCGGCGTGCGCGATCCGCAGGGGAACGTCCTCGGCGAGCAGACGTTCCACTTCTCGGCTTTTGACGAGATCGCGCCCCACATCGTCTTCGTCGCCCCGGCCGCGGGCGAGCAGCTCGTCTCGGGCGCGGAGTACGAGATCCGCGTCGATCTCCGCAACGGCAGCGCGGGCGGCTCGACCGCCACGGACGTGACGAAGGTCGAGTACTTCATCGTGGCCGCCGGCGGAACCGAAACGCCGTTCACGACGGTCACGAAGCCGCCGTTCGCGGTGAAGGTTCTCGGCCCCGAGGCTCCCGCGGGCGGCGCGACGTTCACGGTCGGCGCGCAGGCGTACGACACCTCCGGCAACCAGGGTCCGAAGAGCACGACCTCCTGGACCGTCAAGCCGAATGCAGCACCGGTGAATGTCGTGGTGACGCCGCTCGCGGCGTCGGCATATCCGTCGACGCAGATCGGCGGAATCGTGACCTTCGACGACGAGGGCTCGTTCGTCACCGTGACGATGAACTTCGCCGTCCCGCGCAGCAACGGAAGCCTCGAGACGAAGAACGTGACGCAGTCGTACTCGCGTCTCGCGAACGGCTCATGGCCGGAGGCGCGGTTCGTCCACACCCTTCCGAACGACGCCGCAGCGGGAGAGAGCGTCACGCTCACCGCCACCGTCGTCGATGTACGCGGACTGGCATCGGCACCCGCGACCGCGACCGTCGCCATCGCGGCCGACGTCGTGCCGCCGACGATCGTCTCGGTCACCCCGCTCGCCGGAACGGCGTTCTTCAACAACGACACCTATACGATCGAGGCGATCGTCAGCGACGCAGAGACCGGCGTGCAGAGCGTGACGTTCCTCGTCGACGGTGCGGTCGTCGCCTCGCAGACGCCCGTCATGGGCCCGACAGCGGGCACCCTGAAGTTCCGCTCGGCGCTGGTCACGGTGAAGTCGAAAGCCACCGACGCGAACATCCCGATCGTCGTCACTGCGAAGGACTTCAACGGCAACACGAAGTCGAAGGCCCACGAGATCCTCTACAGAGGCGTGCACGATCCCGACGCGCCGCTCGTCACGTGGCTCTGCCCCATCGACGGCGCGGCAATCCCGGCGAACGCTCCCAACTTTGCGCTGAAACTGCGCATCGAGGCGATCGACGAGGACATCCGCTCGGTGAAGTTCCGCGTCGGCGAGGATGTTCTCGTCGACGGCGTTCTCGCTTCCGGTTCGACCACCGAATACATCGCCACGCACACATTCACGACGCCTTCTGATGGATCGGTGCTCATCACGGCCGTCGTCGAGGACACGGTCGCCGAGCACACGGTCGAGCTGCCGGTGACGATCGACGTCGTACCGGTCGACTTCACCTTCACCAATCCGAAGGCCATTACCGCTTCCGAGGCGGCGTCGTTCGCCGGGAAGAGCATCGCGCTGATCGGAACGAATGCCGTGCTCGCGCCACAGGCGCCGCTCTCGCTGGCGAACCTGCTCGTGCTGAACGGAGCGCGCGTGGAAACGCTCCCGACGACGATTACGCGCGAGTTCCGCGTCGACATCACGTCGAGTGGCGTGACGTACGTCGACTGCGACTCGCGCGTCGACGTGAACGCGAAGGGGTATCCCGGGGGCTGGCAGAACACATCGGACGGGCAGAACAGCGATCTTCGCGGCCGGACCGTGGGGAACGTTCCGAAGAACGGTTTCGATGAGGACTACGGCTCGATCTTCGAGCCTACAGAGCTCGGTCACGGCGGCGACGGCGCATCGTCATGCTGCACGACCGGTGCGGCGGGCGGTGGTGCCGTCCGGCTGCGCGGCGGAAACGGCGACGGCGATCAGTCGCGCATCGTTCTGCCGGGACGGATTCTCGCCGAGGGGGGAACGGGAGTCGGACCGTGGCATCCCGGTGGAGGCGGCAGCATCTGGATCGACGCGAAGAACGTTCTCCTCGGACCGAAGACGCGTATCAACGTCAACGGCGGCGACGACGAGTGGATCGGCGACGGCTTCGGCGGCGCCATCGGCGGACGCATCGCCGTCACCGCATCGCAAAAACTCGATCTTGGCCGAGCCGTCGTCGAAGCGCGCGGCGGACGCCACTTCGGCCCCGCCGACAACGACCGCAAGGCCGGCGACTACAGGCCCGGCACGATCTACATCCGCCGGCCGGGGCAGGAACAGGGTGAGCTCACTGTCTCTGCATTCGATTCCCGTTTCCCGAATACGCTGCATCCCGTCGGGCGCCTGCGTGCGGGACGGATCGCCGCCGGGGTCTCGACCGAGATCGCCGCGAACGCGCTGACCGATACGACGCGCACGTTCGATCGCTGGATGATCGGTGAGCGCCTCGTGTTCGACGGCGATCTCACGCGGAGCTTCCGCGTCACCGCGATCTCCGCCGATGCGAAGACGCTCCACACCGATCCGTCCGATGGAAGCCTCCTCGACGTTGCTGCATCGCAAACCGTCGCTTATGCCGGCCTGCTCGCCTTCGACCGCGTGATCCTGGGGCCGCGCGCATTGGTGCGATTCGACGATCACCTCTCCGTCGCCGGCATCGTCGACGACAAGACCGCCATCGACACGCATGCGACGGCCGTTGCCGTGCTGCGCAACGCGCAGGTGGCATCGACGATCACCACGACGCCCGCACCAGGGTCGACCCTCATCCGTGGCACATCGCTGAGCGTGACACACAGTGTCACCGCGGCGGCCGGGATCAGGACGGTCACTCTGGTCTGGTCGCCCGATCCGGCGCCGCGCATCGACACGTATCTCGACTTCCCGGTCACCGTAGGTCCGAAAACGACCTCGCTGCCGGTGCCTGCGGCCACTCCGCTCGGCGAGGCGTCGTTGCTCATTCGCGTGAACGATCGCGCCGGAAAGGTCTACGACCTCCCGCTCCGGACGTACACGATCGTCGAGGACGCCGCGCCGTCGATCGACTCGTTCAGCATCGCGCCGTCGCTGTCCCTCCACGCCGGACGCGACGTCGTCGCGACCGTCACTGCCACGGACGATCTCGCCGTGAAGACGATGGCGTTCGAGGCGAAGCTGAACGGAGTGTCGGTCCAGACGCAGTCGTTCTCCATGAGCGCCGCGGAAGCGACGCGACAGTTCACCGTCCCCGTTGCGAACGATGTTGCCGGCGGCTCCACGCTCGAGATCCTGGTGTCGGTGAGCGACGGCTTTGCCGGACGCGCGCCGACGCTCGCGGCGCAGACGGTCACCATCCTTTCCGACACGAACGCGCCGCAACTGACGATGCTCGGCCCCGCGGCGGGCACGATCTATCGCGAGACGATCGACAAGATCGAGATTCGCGCGACCGCGATCGACGCCGAAGTGGCGGTACGGGAAGTGGTCGCGCAGGTGAGCGAAATGGCCACACCGACGCCGCTCGCTCGCGTCGGCTCGACCAGCGAGTGGCGTGCGGAGATCGCCGCTCCGCCGGTCGACGGAACCGTCGACGTGCAACGCGAGATCACCGTCACGGCGCGGGACTACGCCGGCAATGAAACCGTTTCGACTCCGGTGCCGGTGACGATCCGCCCCGTTCTCGACGCCAATGCGCCAATCCTCAAATGGTCCTGCGCGGGGCCGGGGGCGATCTTCCCGCCCGGCTACAGCGTGAAGGTGCGCATTTTCGCGACCCCGCCGAAGCCGCCGTCGGATCCGAGCTACGACCCAGTGCAGAGCGTCGAGATGCTCCTGAACGACGCGACGCCTCTCACCGTCGCGTCGCCGGCCGCGAACCAGTACGAGGCAACGTTTGCCATTCCGGCGGATGCCGCGGACGGCACGATGGTCCAGGTGCGCACCATCGCCCGCAGCGCGGGCGGCGCCGCGTCCGACCTGGTGACGACCTTCAGCGTGGCCGTCCCCACCGTCCCGGCGATCACCGCCAACACGACCATCGACACGAACACGACGACCTACGAAAACCAGACCGTCGTCATTCAGAGCGGCACGGTCACGATCCGCGGGCCGCACACCTTCGATCGATTGATGGTCCTCGGCGGAAGCGTCGTCACGCCGACGCTCGAGAGGCTGGAGATTACGACGACGCGCGACTTCTACGTGGGTTGCAGCGCTTCCATCGCGCTGAGCGGCCGCGGGTTCCCGCAGAACAGCACATACGAAGGTGCGCTGGCGGGGAATTACAGCGGCGGTTCCCACATCGGTCAGGGCGGTCTGCACAGCGACCCGATAGGCGTGGCGTATGGAAGTGTGTACCGACCGTTGGAACATGGCGGCGGTGGGCATTTCGGCGGTGTCGGCGGCGGTGTGGTGAAGATCGAGGCGGGCTCCGTGGTGTTGGACGGGACGATCAACGCCAGCGGGATTGAGTCCGGCAGCGGTATTGGCGGGGGCGGAGGGGCGGTGTGGATCCGCACGGGCCGGATCAGCGGAAACGGGACGATCGATGCGAGTGGAGGCATGGCGTACTACGGCAGTGGAGGCGGTGGCGCGGTGGCGGTGTACTACACCGATCCGGACAGTGAGCTGCCGCCGATCGCTGCGAAGTCGGGCCCGACGCGCCAACAAAGCCGCTTCGGTGGAGCCGGCTCGATTTACATCCACCGGCCGGAGTCGACGTACGGTGACCTGACGATCGACAACAGCGGCTACGCGGTGACGAGCTCAGAGGCGACCGTATTGCCGTCGCTGGGGAAAGGCTCGGCACAAGCTGGGACGGCCGGAGTCACAGTGGAGACGGCGCGTACAACGAACATTCCGCCGTACTTCGTGGGTCACTGGGTCGAGTTGAGCGATCCGGACGGAACGCTCAAGGGTTCCTGGCGGATCGCCGCGGTGAGCGGCAAGAGTTTCGCGCTGGAAGGCGAGGGAGTGTCGGTTGCGCCGGGCGATCTATGGCAGGGTGTCTATCGGTTCGACAACGTGGCCACGCGCGGGATCAAGCTGCAGAGCG
This sequence comes from uncultured Thermoanaerobaculia bacterium, assembly GCA_964558905.1. GTDB lineage: Bacteria > Acidobacteriota > Thermoanaerobaculia > Gp7-AA8 > Gp7-AA8 > QHVT01. The sequence continues at coordinate 69,916 of CAZLGP010000229.1, forward strand.
CCGATCCGATTCGCGTTGGAGGCGCGCAGCTCGTCCAGGGGGATCTGGAGACGGAATCGATCGAGGCCGGAAGCCTCCGGCTCGCAGCAGGTGCGAATGTCCTACACATCCAGGGGCGGACGTTGTCGCTGGACGTGGCGGGCGAGCTGCGCATCGACAGCGGCGCGACGATCGACGTGCGCGGCCTCGGGTTCCCACAGACCACCACCTACGAAGGTGGGTTGGCGGGAAATAACAGCGGCGGTTCGCACATCGGCCAGGGCGGCCTGTGGGGCTCTCCTGTAGGTGTGACGTATGGGAGTGTGTACCGGCCGCGGGAACATGGCGGCGGCGGCACCTTCGGCGGTGTGGGCGGTGGGGTGGTGAAGATCGAGGCGGGCTCGGTGGTCCTGGATGGGACGATCAACGTCAATGGAATCGGGTCCGGCAGTAGTGTTGGTGGGGGCGGAGGCTCGGTGTGGATACGCACGGGCCGGATCAGCGGAAACGGAACGATCGACGCCAGTGGAGGCGCAGCACACTACGGCAGCGGAGGCGGCGGCGCGGTGGCGGTGTACTACACCGATCGGGACAGCGAACTGCCGGCGATGGCGGCGAAGTCGGGACCGACGCACCAGCGCAGCCTATTTGGTGGGGCCGGCTCGATCTACGTTTACGGACCTGATGCCACGTACGGCGATCTGACGATTGATCACACCAACTTCGCGCTGGCGAACTCGCAATCGACGGTTCTCCCACCCCTCGGATCGGGTGCCGTCCTCAGCGTCACTGGCGACGGCATCGTCTCTACGGATCGCACGTCCATTCAGCCGTACTTCGCCGGCCATTGGGTCGATGTCTACGCGCCCAGCGGCACATTGAAGGGCACGTGGCGCATCGCGGCCATCAGTGGCGGCTCGTTCACGCTCGAAGGCGCACCCCCTGTCGCCGCGGGTGACAGCTGGCGCGGCGTCTACCTGTTCGACACGATCAAGCTCCGCAACGCGAAGCTCATCTCGGCGGACGAGATCCGAGGGACGCGCGATCTCGACGCGGCCTCGACGATGACCGTCGGCACCCCTCCCGCGTTCGATCCCGCGAAGGTCGGCGCCATCGTCGTCACGAGTGCCGCGACGGGCGACGCGGTCGTCGGTCCTGCGGGAACGGTCAGCGATCCGCATACGCCGATCGTGCTGACTGCGCGCAACACTCGCACGAACCAGACCTTCGCCGCGAACGCTCTGGCTGACGGCTCATTCCGCGTTCCCGTCAGCGGCGACGTCGGCGACGCGTTCACCGTTTATGCAACCGACTCCTACGTCCTGCCCGCGCGATCGATGACCGTCGCCGTCAACGGTGTCCTCGAGCCCGTCAATGCCGTTACGACCGTGGGCTTGCAGCCGTCGGTCGTGGCGAGTGGGGAAGTCGTGACGGGCACGGTCCGTCTGCTCTATCCGGTGACGCGCGCATCGGAGGGCGTCGTTGCGCTGACCAGTTCCAGCCCGAGCGCGACCGTGCCGGCGACCGTGACCGTGCCTCTCGGAGGCAGCTCCGCCTCGTTCGACATCGCCACGACCAGCGTGGCCGCCGACACGACGGCGACGATCACGGCCTCGACGTACGGCCCGTCGCAATCCGCCACGCTGACGCTCGTCGCCGGTACGAGCGCCGTGACGCAGCTCGCTCTCGAAGAGTCCAGCGTCGAAGGCGGCACCGCCATCAACGCGACGCTCGTCCTGGGCGCTCCGGCACCCCCGGGCGGCGCGCTTGTCTTGGTGGCCAGCTCGAACACACGCCTGGCCACCGTTCCGGAGGTCGTCTTCGTTCCGGAGGGTGCGACGTCGGCGATCTTCACCGTCAAGACGTATCCGGTCGATGCGAGTGCACAGGTGACGGTGACCGCGACGTACGGCGGGATCGTCACCGCGACGGCGACCGTCGTCGAATGCGCGCAACTCACGAGCGTGATTCCGCCGCCCGCGTCCACGGCCCTCGGGACCACGTGGCTTGACGACACCCTCCCGGCCGGCGCCACGCAGTCCGGCGACGGCGTGCTCGACTCCACACAGTTCGCGTCGGGATCGCTGGCCGTTCATCTGAGCGGCGCAGAAGAGGGGATTCGCACGTTCGCCTTCACCGGCGGCGCGCCGCTCACCGTCGGCCCGAACGACAATCTCGTCGTTCACGCGCTCGTGAATCCGTGCGATCCGCCGCGCCAGCTCCTCATCGGGTGGAAGGGAAGCGCCGAGTACCGCGCGTCGTGGGGTGAGGGGCGCCTCGAAGTGACGACCCCCCATCGCAACATGGGAACCGTGCCGCACGGCGGCGAGTGGATGCGCCTCGAAGTGCTCGCGCGATCACTTGGAATTACGAGCAGCATCTCGATCACCGATCTCTCCATCCGCATCGTCGATGGCGAGGCGTGGTTCGATGCCATCGGCACGAGCGCCTGTGCGATCGGCGCGCCGGAGCCGCCGGAGTTGAACCCGCACGAGATCGTCTGGTTTGACGATGAGTTGCCGGAGGGGGCTGTGCCGTCGGTCGCCAGTGGGTTGTGGAGCGAGTGGGCATGGGATGAGACGCTCGCCGCAAGCGGCTCGCGCTCGCACGTGGAGCCGCTTCGCAGCGGCCATCACTACCACTTCTTCAATAACGCGACCGAGCGGATGGTCGTCGGCTTCGGCCACATGCTCTATGCGTATGTCTACCTCGACCCCTGCAATCCGCCACGCATGCTGATGCTCGAGTGGAACGACGGAGTGTCATGGTCTCATCGCGCCTATTGGGGCGATGACCTCTCCTCGTTCGGAACGAATGGAGCAGCCGACCGCTATCGTGCCGGCCCGCTCCCCGAGGCTGGGAAGTGGGTGAGACTCGAGGTTCCCGTTGCCGCGGTGGGGTTCGGCAGCGTAGCGATTCAGGGGATGGCCTTCGGCGTTTTCGACGGCCGCGCCTGGTTCGATCGCAGCGGCACGATCGCAAGAGTGAATGTCGCGCGTGGCAAGGTGGCCACACAGTCGTCTGTCTTTCCGCCTGATCCGTCTCTCTCGCCCGACAAACTGGTCGACGGCGATTTCAACACCACCAATCACACTGAATCGAACGCCCAGGCGTGGTGGCAGGTGGACCTCGGCGCTTCCTATCCGATCGAGACGATCTGGCTCTACAACCGCGGTGCGAATGCCGATCGGCTCAGTAACTTCTGGGTCCTCGTGTCGGATCAGCCCTTCGTGTCGACGAACCTGACAACGGCCCGGACACAGCCCGAAGTGAGCGCCCTTCGCCACAATGGACAGGCGCAGTATCCGCTCGGAAGCAACCAGTTCGCCCTGCAGGCGGGCTTCTCCGTCAACCGCACGGGCCGCTACGTCCGCGTCCAGCTCGAGGGAACGAACTACCTCCACATGCGCGAGGTCGAGATCTGGGCGCCCGCGACCGCGGCGAGGCCCAATCTCGCCATCGGCGGCACGGCCACGCAGCCGTCCAACGCAAGCACCGCCGTCGAGGCGCGCCAGGCACTCGATGGTCTGGTCGGGCTGAACCACCAGAGCACGAACAGCCAGGCTCAGGCCTGGTGGCAGACCGACCTCGGGTCGGTGCAACCGATCTCCAGCGTCTTCCTCCACAAGCGCGCCGATTCGAGTCCCGAGCGACTGGCGGACTTCTATCTCTTCGTCTCCGATGCACTGTTCGCGTCGAACGACGTGAATGCCACGCTCGATCAGGCGGGAGTCTCCGCCTTCTACTACTCCACCGTGCCCTCCGCATCGGAGATCCCGGTCAACCGCACAGCGCGGTATCTCCGCGTCCAGCTCACCGGAACGAACCTCCTCCACATGAGCGAAGTGCAGGTGTGGGGACAGCAGCCGGTGCTCAGACCCTTTGCCCTGCCGCCGGAGTCACCGCCGGAGCGCTGACGCTGCGAACCCGCTTCGTTGCACCGGCGCAGGAGCCTTTCGCTCCTGCGCCGCATGGAACGAATCGAGTCCATTCAAAAGAGAGAACGAGAAGTCGATGAAGCAGAGCAGAATAGGATGCCTGACCGCGGCTCACCGCGGACGTCTCGACCGAAGCTCCGACAACAGTTCATCGGATCCGATGAACTCACCGCGCTCGACAGCCAGAGATCGCTGCCAGAGCCCCTCGTCCTCTTCTCTCACCATCTTTCCCTCGGGAAGCGCATCGGCATCGATATCGACGCGGCCGTTCTTCACGCGGGCGGTCGTGATCCTCATGAACCAGATCCTACTCCCGTGCCATGACCGGCGACCACAACCCCGCTGGGAGATCAGCAGGTGACCATGTCTGGAACCACTCTTCGACGATCCCTCCTCCTCGCGCTCCTCAGCGGTTTCGCGGCGCTGCTCGTCGCTGCACCCGTGGCGGCACAGCTCCCCGAGGTCCTGTACCAGGACGACTTCCAGTCCCACGGCACGCAGAAGAATCCCCCCGGCTGGGTCGATACGTCCGTCGGCGGCTCCGCCGCACCGGGTCTGTACAAGACCTGGATTGATCCGACACAACATCCCGCGCATGGAACGAACATCGTCTACGGCACCAAACAAGCCTCCGGAAAACCGGGTCAGACGCCGCGCATCGGAACCTTCTCGACCCTCACCACGAGGCACTTCTCGGCCTCCGGACGCTTCGAGTATCGCGGTCGTCTGATCCGCACGCGTTCCGATTCGCACATCGGCCTCACGTTCCTGTCCGCCTATCCCGAGCAGGATCGGTACTATCTGATCGGCACCTGGGGCTCGCCGCTCCGGATGCAACTCCTGTCTTTCGGCACAGGCACGTTCACGGGCAATACCGACAGCGGATTCACGCCCGCCACGAACGAGTGGTACCGCTTTCTCATCCGTGTGGATGACGCCGGCGGGGAGACGACGATCCGCGCCCGTTTCTGGCTCGACGGTACCGACGAGCCGGACGCGTTCTCCATCGACGCCGTGGACGCTTCGTCGCAGCGTCTGACCAGCGGACGGATCGGCATCTGGGCGGCGGTACGGGGCGAAGTCTACGTCGACGACCTCTGGGCCAAGTCCCCGGTCGATCACAGCCCGCCGGTCATCGAGCTCCTCGAATCGGGCGCACCGCTCGCTGAGGGCGCGCAATTCAATCGCGACGCCGTCCCCGAGATCCACGTCACCGACGACATCACCGGTGTCGCCTCCGTCACTGCCACGCTCGACGGTGCGCCGTACACCTCGCTCACGCCGGTGACCGGCGATGGCACGCACACGCTGCACGTCCGCGCCGCCGATCACGCCGGCAACGAGAGCGAGGCGAGCCGCTCGTTCTCGATCGACAAGACGCCGCCCGTCGTCCGCCTCCTCGAGAGCGGCAGCGACTTCCCTGACGGCTTCCACTTCAATCGCGATGTCGTTCCCGACGTCAGCATCACGGACATCAGCCCGACGACGACCACCGCCACACTGAACGGCGCGCCGTACACGCGCGGCACGCCGATCTCCGCCGAGGGTACGTATGCGCTCACCGTCACCGTGACGGACGCCCTCGCATGGGCGACGACCGTCGGTCCGGTGTCGTTCACGATCGATAAGACCCCGCCGGCGGTCACCTTCACGTCGCACGCCGAAGGCGACGTGCTCGCCGTGCGCGACATCATCGCCGGCGGTGCGAGTGGCGATGCGATCACGGTCGTCGTGAACGGACAGGCCGCCGCCATCGACGCGACAGCAGGAACGTGGAGTCTCCCTCTGGCGCTCCTCGAAGGAGAGAACGCCGTCACCGTCGTGGCCCGCGATCGCGCCACGAACCAGACCACGATCACCCGCAGGCTCCACCTCGACACGCGCGCACCCGAGCTGACGGTCGACGCCACGCCCGCCTGCACGAACGCGGACTCGCTCGAGCTCCGCGGCACGATCGCCGATCCGAACATCGACAAAGTCGAAGTCCGCCTCGGCGACTCCACGATTCCCGCCACGGTGACCGGGAACGCCTGGACCGCCACGCTGCCCCTCGGCGACGAAGGATCGAAGGCCATTCTCGTCGAAGCCAGCGACAGCATCGGGCATGTGAGCACGCGCTCGGTGACGGTGGGCGTCGACCGCACCGCTCCCGCGATCGAGATCAGCGAGAGCGGGACGCCGTTCACGGCGACAATCGCCGGCCGCGCCGTGACGCTCTTCATGCGCGCGAACGACGCGGATTCCTCGAGCACCGTCACGACCACGCTCGATGGCACCGCGTACACGTCCGGCGCGCAGGTCGCGGCGGAAGGCGAGCACACGATCCGCGTCGTGGCGCGAGACTGCGCCGGCAACGAGAGCACCCGCGAGCACACCTTCGCGATCGATCTCACCGCGCCGCGGTTCCTCACCTTCATTCCCGCCAGCGGCTCGAAGGTGACGCAGATCCCCTCCGCGCTCGGTGGCACGACCGACACGGACGCCGTCGAGGTCCGGATTCTCGGGACCGGCGTCACCGCGCCCGTCTCGAACGGCGCCTTCACGATCGCGAACGCCGGCTTCGCCGAGGGCGTGAATGATCTCTCCCTCGAAGTGACGGACCGCGCCGGACACACCGGCCGCGCCTCCTACACCCTCGGCATTCGCACGGCGAAGCCGCTCGTCGAGATCACCGAAAGCGGCGACGCCATCGCGGACGGCGCCGTGTACAGACGGGCAATCGAACCGCGCGTGCGCGTCTTCGATCCGGAGGTCACCTTCACGGCCACCCTCAACGGCGCGCCGTTCGCGTCCGGATCATCCGTCTCCGCGGATGGCGCGTACACGATCGCCGCGACCGCGACCGACACCGCGTACGGCCAGACGAACAGCGTCACGCGTACGTTCACCATCGACCGCACCGGCCCGGCCGTGGACATCCTTTCGCCCGCGGACGGCACGATCGTCGATTCCGATCGCGTCGACGTTCGCGTGAACGCCGCCGATGCCGCGAGCGTCTCCGTCAACGCGACCGCCGCGACGAAGCCGGCCGACGGCTCCTGGCTCGCGCCCGCCGTTCCGCTCGACCTCGGCGGGAACACGCTCGTCGCTACGGGACGCGATGCCGCCGGCAACGCCGGCAGCGACAGCATCGAAGTGACGCGCGGCGGCACGGGTCCGGCACTCGTGCTGGCGTTCCCGCCCGATCTCTACGTCACCAACCGTCCGCTCCTCGACGTCACCGGACGCGTGCTGCGTCCCGGCTCCAGCGTCTCCGTCTCCGTTCCCCCGGCGAGCGCGGTGACCGCGGCCGTCGATGCCGCGGGAGGGTTCCGGCTTTCCGGTGCGCAACTCACGGAAGGGGAGTGGACCATCCTCGCCACGGCGACCGAGGGGGGCAAGACCGTCGAGGCATCCGCGCGGGTGATCGCCGACTTCACGCCGCCGCGCGTGCAGATCCTCGAGTCCGGGCAGCCGCTCACGGACGGCGCCGGGTTCGCGACGCAGGCCGTTCTGTCCGGCGAGGCCTCCGACAAAGGTCAAGCAGTGGACTCCGTGCTCGTCGTCGACGGCAATGCCGTCGCGTCGCCCGTCACCATCGACGCCACGGGCGGGCACAGCGTCGTTCTCACCGCGCGCGACGCGGCCGGCAACGAATCGCGCCTCGAGCGGACGTTCTTCATCGGTTCCGCGGGAGCCGGCGGATGCCGCCTCGAGGCGTTCGATCCGCCGGACTTTTCGGTGATCAACTCCCAGCGCGTCGAGCTCGTCGGCCGCTCCGGCGGCGCCGCGGGTGTGAAGGTCAACGGCGTGGCGGCGAACATGTCCGCCGGCTCGTTCTGCGCGAATGTCGAGCTCCCGCAGGAAGGTTCGAACAGCGTCACGATCCAGTGCACCGACGCCGCCGGCGAACCGGTCGGCGATCCGGTCGTCATCACGCTGATTCGTGCCACCGACGAACCGAGCGTCTCCATCCTCACGCCGGTCGAAGACTTCGTCACCCCCGACGAGTTGCTCGTCGTCACCGGCACCCTCGGCCTTGCCGTTGACAACGCTGCGGTCAGCGTCGCGGTCAACGGAAAGCCGGCGACCATCACTGGCACCACCTGGACCGCCACCGACGTCCGCCTCCAGGACGGCATCAACGTCCTCGTCGCGCGGGCGAAGAACATCGCGGGCAAGACCGCAGTCGCGTCGCGTCGGGGCACGTACTTCGCGAAAGCGCCGTCGATCACCATCACCGCGCCGGTGCCCGGCTTCATCACCGGCAGCCCGACCGTCGACGTCACCGGAACGTGGATCAACGTCGATCCCACGTCGCTGGTGGTCGAAGGGCTCGCGGGCGCGGTGTCCGCCGAGGCGTGGAGTGACACGACCGGCCGCTTCTCCGCCGCGGCCCAGCCGCTGCAGGCGGGCGACAACACGATCCGCATCAGCGGAAGCGATCGGACCGGGCGTATCGCTCATGCCGAAGTGGCGGTGAGGTACGAGACAACGCTACCGGCGATCACGATCACCACGCCCGTTGACAACCACGTCTTCGCCGCGGGGCAGGGCACCGCGTTCCGCGTGAGCGGTTCGTTCGCCGCGGCGGCCGGGTCGAGCATCGTCGTCAATGGCGTCCCGGCGACGATCGACGCCGAGGCGAAGACGTTCTTTGCCGACGTCGAGTTTGCGAGCACGCCCGGCGGCATCACGCCGGTCATCGCCCAGCTCTCCCAACCCTCCGGCGGCAGCGGCGCATTCGCCAGCATTCGCGTCCTCCGGCTCGGCGATGCGCCGAGGATCCTCGAGACCTTCCCGATCCCGAATGCGGTCGAAGTCGATTCCGGCGCGGTTGTGCTCGTCCTGTTCTCCGCACCGATGGAGCGCGCGTCAACAGCGGCGGCGTTCACGCTGGAGAACGTCAACGGCACACCCGTGAGCGGAAAGACGTACCTCGACAAGGACGTACTGACGTTTGCCCCGGCGGCGACGCTCATGCCCGGCGAGCGCTACACCATCCGCGTCGCCACCGGCGCGAAAGACCTCGCCGGACAGCCGCTCGCCGAGGCGGTCGCGAACGACTTCGTCGTGGCCACGACCGCGCCCACGACGGCGCCTGCGATCACCACGCCGTCGGGACGCATCTGCGCGCAGCTCGCCGATGTCGCCGGCACCACCACACCCGGTGTCCGCGTGCGCATCGACTACGGACAGGTCTTCTTCACCACGACCGCCTCCGCGACCGGCGCGTTCTCGTACAAAGTTCCGCTCTCCGGACAGCAGGGCTTCCATGTGATCCGCGTCCGGACCATCGGCGCCGACGGCACGCTCTCGCCGGCGGCGGAGCTGAAGCTCGACGTCGACTGCAGCGGTCCCCGCGTGCTGAGCGCGTCCTATGACCGAACCGTCAACCAGTTGACGATCGTCTTCTCCCGCGAGGTCAGACCCGAGTCGCTGACCACCGGCGCCGCCGGCACGATCCAGCTCGTGCTGACCGACGGCACGGTGTTCGACGGCGCCGTATCCGTGACGGGCGCGAACGCGATCGTCACGCCCTCGCCGAGTCTCGCCGAGACTTCGTTCACGCTCCGCGTGACGACCGGCGTCGAAGACACGCCGGGTCGCAAGCTGGAGCTCCCGCACACGCAGCACTTCCCGCTGAGCGATGGCGAGCCGGAGGCCGGCGACGGACGCGGCACCATTGCCGGCGAGGTCTACGACGCGACCACCGGTCGTCCGCTCGCGGGCGCCGAGATCGCGATCGAGATCCCCACGGCGGCATTCGCGCGCACGCCGGGACTCGGAACGAACGCAACACCCGCAACGCAGGCCGTCACGCTGATGACCGACGACCGGGGACGCTACGCCGAGCGCTTCCCCGAGGGCGCACACACCATCCGCGCGTCGGCCAGCGGGTACACCACCGTGTGGCGGCAGATCATCGTTCCCGCCGGCGCGGGCGTCATCCCGATCGACATCCGCCTGACGCCGGTGGGGGAGACGAAGACCGCGACCACCGGCGCTCTGACGTTGGCGCACGGCGGCGGAAACGCCGTCACGCGCCGCGCCGAGCTGACCATCCCCGCGGGCGCGGTTCCCGCCGGCACCGCGGTGACGCTCACGTCCACCGGCGCGCAATCGCTCCCGGGCCTGCTGCCCCTCGGCTGGTCGCCACTCGCTGCCGCCGTCGTCGCCAGCGATGCGGTCGCCCTTCCCGGTTCCACTCTGACCTTCGACGTTCCGCAGTCCGCGATCACCGCCGCTGCGCAGACGCTGACCGCGGTCCGCTACGACGAGTCGCGCGACGAATGGCACGCCCTCGCACCGGTCGTGAACGTCGCGAATGACAAGGCATCATTCGACATCGCGACGCCGGGAGCCTACGCGCTCGTCTACGGCGATCGCCGTCCGGGGCTCGCGTCGCCGCCGCCGCCGAGCACCGGCGCTCCGTTGCAGGGCGTCGTCGACGCCTGCGTCGGGGGAGCGTGCCCGCCGATGGTCGCGCGAAGCTTCCCGCTCGATCCCCCGGCCGTCCTGCCCACCGGCAGCACGGTCGCGACGCTCGAGATCGAAGGACAGGACCCGCACGTCTATCCCAGCGGCACGGCCGTGCAGGCGTACATCGACGAAGAGCTGCGCCTCGCCGACGGCGGGCGCGAGCTCGATCCGCCCTTCGCAACGGACCTCCTGTTGTATCGCGATCTCGACGGCAACACCGGCGTCGCGGCGTTCCATCTCGCCCCGAGCCCCCGCGCCGCCGAGGTCTTCCTCGAAGTCGGCTTCGACCACATCCGCGTCGTGCCGTATCCCGGTCGCCTCGACCGCGGCACGCTCGTCGGCCCCGAGGGTGGGCGAGTGCCGGCGGACGACAAGGTCGCGGTCGAGATTCCGACCGGTGCGACGCCGGTCGAGCTGCGCGCCACGGCATCGTCGATCGCCGATCCCGACTCGTTCGGTCCGATCGCCGGCTACACGATCATCGGCGGAGTCCAGCTTTCCCTCCAGCACATCCAGCAGATCGAAGGCGAGCCGCTCGCTCCCGTCGAGCTCACGCGCCCCGCGCGCGCCACCTTCACACTCAGCACCCAGCACGCGGCGCTCAGCACGCCCCCGATCCTGGTGGAGCTCCTCGATCAGACGCCGTACGGCAACCGCATGTTCCGTCTCGCGGCCGAGATGACGCAGCTCGACGCATCGCGATGGACGACGAAGTCGATCGACCGCGCCGTGCTGCCGGTCGACGGCATCATCCGCGAGGGACGCTATCTCCTCCTCGCGCCGCAGTCGCCGATCGCGTTCGCGAAAGGCCTCGTGCGCATCGGCGCCACCGGCGCCGCCGCCGCGAGCGCACGCGTGATCACGCCGGGACTCGGCGTTGCCGATCTCACCCGCCTCTCCGGCATCTTCGCGCTGCCCGTGCCTTCGGCGCCGGCCGGCCCCTTCACGCTCGTGCCGCGCACGGTTGCTCACGGCGACGGTGCGACGTACCAGCACGCCACAGCACCCGCGGCCGGCGCGGTCGTCAACGTCGGCGACCTCCTCATCGTCGCGCAGCCACCGCAAGTCTTGTCGACGATTCCGGCGAACAACGCCACGTCAGTCTCGCTGACGACCAGCGTCGAAGTGAGCTTCACCCCTGGCATCGATCCCTCCTCGGTTGGACCGTCGTCGCTCACCGTCATCGACACGACGAACGACACGACCGTTGCCGGCACCGTCACCGCCGTCGGCGCGCTCGGCGTCCGCTGGACGCTCCCCGCTGGCGAGGCGCTCGTGCAGGGACGCCGCTACACCGTCGCCGTCGCCCCCTCCATCCGCGGCACCAACGCCACCCCCCTCGGCCAGCCCTACACGTTCCGCTTCACCACCGCGTCTGTGATGACCAACGACGAGGTGCATCCGGAACGGATCAGCATCACCATCCCCGACGCCAACGGCGTCTCCCGCATCATCGGCGCGCCGGGAGCGCTCGTGGCCAACTGGCTGGCCGTTCCCGTCCGTCGCGGACGCGACTTCCTCACGCGCTACAGCGTCGCGGTAGCCGCCGACGGCAGCTTCACGCTCGACATCGGGACCGATCCCCGCGACCGCGTCACCGTCGCCGACGAGATCGACCTCCGCGTCCTCAACGTCACCGGCGCGCTCACGGCGATCGTCCCGCTCACGCCGTTCGTCTCCGAAGACGGCCGCGCGTTCGTTGCGTCGACGAGGGCCGTCACGTTCACGAGCGCCGACGGCATCGGCGTGACCGTGCCTGCGGGTGCGTTCGACGCCGCCACCGTCGTCCGCGTTGAGCCCGCGCAGGAATCCGTCTTCAGCGGCGTTCCGCGCTTCAGCGACGAGCTGCGCATGTCCGCGGCCGTGACCGTCACCTTCGAGGGTCGCGCGCGGCGCCCGCTCGAGTTGAAGCTGCCCGCGCTCGCCGGCGCAGATCTCACCCGCCCGCACTTCCTCGGAATCCTCGGACAGTCCTCGCGCGGCCCCCGCATCATGGCCGTCGATCCGCTCTACGCCGCGGATGGCGCGCTCACGACCGAGCGCCCCTCCTCGGGCAGCGCGAGCACGCATCGATTCGCGACGAACGCCCAGTCGTTCCAGAGCAACGACCCCGGCGACTACACGCAGGGCGTGATCGAGGCCGGCCAGTACGCGGCGCTGGACATGCGCGACGTCTCCGGCTCGCAAGGCATGGTCTGGGCCTTCATGGACGGCGTCACCGCCGTCGTCGAGCTCATCTTCGACGCGCTCCATTCGATGTTCGTCGGCGAGCGCTACATCGCCGAGTCGCGCGGCCGCATCGCATTCCCCATCCCCAGCGGCGTCCAGTTCACCGTCACCGGCATCGACCCCGCGACCTCTCTCATCGCATTCGAGCAGACCTACTCCGCACTGCCGATGGGTGACCCCGGCATCGGCACCACCATCCCCAACCCCGCGACCGACTTCGCGGGCCCGCATCCCGTGTACGGGACGCCGTTCCGCATCGAGAAGGTGAGCGCGCCTCCGGCGGGCGAGACACTGGAAGTGACGACCGGCCTCCGTCTTGCTCTCAGCCAAACCGGCAACCTCATCGCGGAACCTCTCGCTCCGTTGTCTTCCGAGACGAAGATTTCGCTGCTGCATGTCCCGAGCGGAAAGGTGCACAACACCCTACCTGCGACGATCAGCGGCGTGAAGCAAGGCGATGGGCTGATTGCGATGATCGAGGACAAGGATGTGGCTCCCACCACGTTACTGTCAGTCGTTCTCAACGAGGGGCTCGATCTCGGCGAGGTTGATCCGGGCGACGGCATCGCCGTCAGCACCTATCTCAAGACCCTGGTGAAGCTGGAAGCCGCTTCGCCCTCCGGCGGCTCACCGGTCGATCTCCTTGCGGGCGCACGGCTGCAGCTCGACTCGGGGAATCGTCGCATGACGCTGCTTCTGCCTTCGCCCCTGCCGGCGGGCAAGGATGTGCGTCTCACCCTGAGCGGGGACATTCAGGACCGGTCCGGCAATGGACTCGGGCTCGGGCAGGTGGGCCAGCCTGACGGCAGTGGCGAGATCAAGCCGATCGGTCCAAGACAAGACCTCGTCCTCCACGTTTCTACGCGCAACCCGGCTGGAACGATCGCGCAGTTCGACATCCGCCAGAGCGGCACATCAGAGCTGGGCCAGATCCGCGAGTTGGCCCGCTACGACAATCTGATGTTCGTCGCCGCAATGGATGGCGGCGTTCTCGCGTATGACCTCTCCGACCCGGCAGCCCTCGACGATTCAAGCGAAACGAAGCCAACCCCGATCGCGCAGGCGCCCGCGAATCTCACCGACTACTGGGCTGTGCAGGTCGACCACCACGGTCGCGTATTCACCACGGGCATGACGAGCCTCTTCGGGGTGCTGCGCACGTTCCGCGCGGAAGACTTCGTCAACGCAACAGCTGGCTCGAACGATTCGTGCATGCCCTCGGTGCAAAATGCGGTCTGTCGCATCGTTGGATCTGCGGTGGTGTCTCAGGCACCGGGATCGTCGACTACGTTGGGCATCGCCAGCGCGGTCGTCGTCGAAGATCGAGTCGAGGCGATCGCGCGCAAAGTAAGACTCGTTGTCGGTGATGACGCGCCGCAGGCCTACTCGCGACAACTCATGATCGACGCCTTCGCGAATGGCAGCAGCACGCCGCTCGATCCGGTGCTCGGCAGCGCCGGACTCGTGGTCTTTCATCCGAAGGTTCCTGCATCCTCGAACAGCTACCGCCTCCAGCGCATCACGATTGAAAACGTGACTCTCGGTCTCCGCTGGTCTGCCGATGCGAAAGGCGTCAGCGGTTCGACGGCACTCGCGCCCGCTGAGTTCAAGAACGTGATCGCTGCACCCAACGACATCCTCTATGTGACTCACAACCGGACCACGCATGCCGTCGTGTCGCTCTTCGGCCACGGCATCGGCATCTACGATGTCAACGCGATCGAAAGCAACGACCATCCTGAGCAGATCGCGGGAGCCCCGAAGCCGAAGGAGGAAGTGGCGACAAAGAGCGGCCTCAGTGATCTCGGTCTCCCACCGGAATCGATCGCCGACATCCGCTTCAGTCCCGAATCGGAGATCCTCGGCATCTCTGACGGTGCTCTGCGCGTCTACTCGCTCGACAACCGCAAAGGCGTCGTCGAGATGAATGTGGACTTGCCGTCAACCATCAACCGGGCCGGCGAGATGCTCTTCATCACCGGCAACGCCCGGTTCGATGCGCTGAAGCAAGAGGTCCTCGCCATCAATCCGTCGGCTGTCGCGCGTTTCAACTCTTCCGCGCTCTACAGGAACCCGACGACGCACCGCACCTATCTCCTGCTGCCGGCGTTGCAGTACGGGTTGCTCGTCGCGGAAGTCGGCTCTACGCCACTCACGGTTGACAGCTTCGCTGACGCGGTGTGGCTGCCCGCGGGCGCGTATGCCGTACGCGTCATCGAGCGCAGTAATCTGGCTGTGGTCGTCGACGGCGGGGGATACGCCCACCTTCTTGATCTGTTACGCCTGGACGAGCGTGAGGCGGTCTCAGGCCCCGGCGAGCTGTTCCCGACAGCCGCCGCATCGATCCCGTCGAATGCCCCTGACCCGCGCATTCTCTGGACCTCGGAAGAACCTATCGCGCAAGGATCGGGCTTCATCCCGCCGCTCGTCGACGCCGAGACGGGCATGATGTACAGCGCGGATCTCAACGGCCGGCGTGTCCGTGTGGCCTCGGTCATCGATCCGAGACTGCGTGTCGTCGCCGATATCGGAGATCCGACCGGTCTGAGGGAAATCGGGACGATCGCGTCTCTCGGGATCGACCCGCCTGAGGACGCGCCTCTGAATGGGCCAAACGCATCGATGGCCGCATTCCGTTTTGAAGTTGCGCTGCCCGGATCTCTCACCGAGTCCTTGCCGGGAGGCTCCTTCCTCGTCGAGCTGGAGAGCGAGCGCGTCACGGGCGTGAAGACCGAGGACACGCCGGCGGAATGGCCACGTGCGCATCTGAAGGTCCCGATGCAGCGGCTGATTCCCGCGGCCATGACGGAGCTACGGTATCAGCGGGGCTACAACAGATGGGTCTCTCCATGGGTTGTCGGGGTGGCCGATATCCGCGCGAGCGAGAAATGGCAGTGGCCAGCGGGTACGACGCCCCAGCAAAAGGCCGAACAGGGATGTCTGACTTGTGAGCGGCCGGTGGCATTGAAGGGGAAACCTGAACCCGATGTTTTCGAGTGGTCCCCGGCCGGCCGGCTCATGGCAGCGCGTGCCGTGGGAAGCGTGTTCCAGGGTACGGCCTACGAGTATCTGACGGGGCGCCGACTGGAGACGCGAATAGCGGCGGTGCCGGCGGACACTCTCAGGCCCCGTGAGGCCCAGATCGCCGCGCAGAATCCTCCCATTGCCGAAGGCGCGCTGCAGGAGACGACTTACGTTCATTCCGGTGAGATCGAATCATTCAGCGTCGATCTGAACGCCGGCGGCCGTATGGAGTTGAGCGTCATCGCCGATCGCACCTACCTGTCCCGTACGCTCGGCGGCACCGCATTTGGAGCAGGATGGGATTCGATGCTCTTCCGGCGCCTGCGCCCGCTGCCGAACGGCAGCGTCGAGTATCGTGACGGTAGGGGCGAGGTCTGGTTGTTCAAGTCAACCGAGGAGGGGTACGAGTCGCCACTCGGCCTCTTCCTGAAACTCAATCCAACGGACAGCGGCTGGATCCTGGTCGATCAACAATGGCGCCAGATGCGATTCGACGCCTTGGGACGGCTGACCGCCGAAACGGATCAGCTCTTCGATGGCAAAGGCGGCGGCAATATCACGCAGTACCTCTATGACGCCCGCGGGCGGCTGGCGCAGGTCGTCGATCCGCTCTCGCGGATCACGTCCATCGCGTACAACGCTGAGGGATACGTCAGCGAGATCCGCGACTGGCGCGGACGAAGGGTGAACTACTTCTACGAAGCAGGGCGCCTCGTGCGTGTGGAGCTTCCGGAGGCCAAGGCGGCCGACGGCGTCCCGGCGGAATTCGATTCCTCGGGTGCAAAGCGTCCACGCATCATCTACGCGTACGATACGGGCGCCGCCGGCTCGACGCTCAACGATACGGTCGAGCTGAAGACGAACCTGCTGACGATTCACGATCCGGTCGAGGCCGCGAGCGGTGGCCCGGCGCGCGTGACGTTCGAGTACACCGGTGATCGCGTCACGAAGCAGCAGTGGGCAACCGGTGAAAGCGCGACGTTCGCCTATGCCGGCGGCGCGACGACCGTCTTTGACGCGCTCGGCCAGGAGCGCGCCTACCAGGTCACAGGCGCCAACCTGCACGACAAGCGCAAGCACATCAGCGTCATGACGGTGCCGCAAATACCCGTGCTTCAGTTTGTTGCGTCAGCTCCGTCCAGCGCCTCACCGACGTTGGAACCCGCACCAAAGACCCTGACAACGTCATTCACGTACACCGATCACGGGCAGGTCGCCAGAGTCACTTTCCCCAATCTACTCACGATCGACTCGACGTACGAAGACGCATACAACGGCGCACCCGGAACGGTCCTCGTGAAAACAAGAGAGGGTGGGCCGTCGATCGATCCTCGCGAGACCAGTTACATGCGGGAGTCCTCGGCGAACTTGATCACGGCGATCGGACGCAGCGAAGGAGCCAGCGGAGCCACTGTTCGTGATACTCCGCGGCCGACGCGAGCCAAGAAGATCACGACGGTGACGGATGAGAACGTGTCCGTCGTAACGATGCACAATGCTGTGGGGCAGGTCACGCGTGTCGTACAGAAGGAGACCGGCGAAGAAACACCGGCCATGGTCTCGGAGATCGGCTATTACGCCACTTCCGATACGGCGATCTCCCGCGGCCGAACGCTGCTCATGATTCGAGGGAACGAGTCCGACGGCCCGAGCGGTGCGGAAAAGATGTGGTTCACCTATCATCTGACGAGCGATGGCGGCGAACGCGTGGAAGTGGCAGACATGATGCGAAAGACCGCCTCCGAAGCGACGTTCGACAGCCACGGGCGAAAGGTGCGCGAGATCGCGCGCGACGCCAATGGCACGGTTCTGGCCGACGAACGGTTCGGCTACGACGCGAGCGGCCGCCTCGCCTACCACGCACGCAGACAAGCCGGGGTGGGAACAGTTGAAACGCGCGCGAAGTATGACTCGCTGGGCCGCGCCATCGAGACCACGACCACGCACGCCGCCGTGAACGGATCCGGCTCGACGGTCAGGTCGACGAGCGGCTACGACCTGGCGGCCCGAAGGGTCACACAAACGGATCCGACGGCTGGTTCCACTTCTCCAGCAGAGACGGTTACGACCGTAGACGGAATCGGCCGTGTGCAATCCGTCGAGCGCCGCGGCGCCGCCTCGACGCAGGCTGTCGTTCAGCGGTACGGTTACGACGCAATGGGCCGCCTCACGTATGAATCGGATGGCGCTCGCGTCGCACGGATCTATCGGCGCGATTTCTTCGGTCGCCCCGTCGCGGTCATCGGGTCGGACGGAACGACGGTCAGTACGGTGTACACGCCATGGGGAGAGGTTGCCGAGATCACCAGTCAGGACGCAACCGGCACGCTCGTCTCCCAGCAGGTGAACTTCTTCACGGACCGTGGCCGGTTGCGATCTACGAATGAGGCCACGGCCACGGGCGCACGCAAGACCCACGTGGCTCTCCTGAGCGGCGGGAAGACGACCGTCGTACGCATCGGCGAAGTGCCATCGCTGCAGTCGGTCGATCTCGCGCCTGGCCCGCATCGGGCCACTCAAACGGTTCGAGATGCCGCCGGACACGTGGTGGATGAACGCCTTCGCGAGCTCGGCGCGACGTTCGATCCTGACTCGACGGAGGGTACGTGGGCGAGGACGAGGCGTACGTTCACGGGCGGTCTGCCGACGGAAATCCTGACGACCGTCGCCGGAACGGACTATGTCACGAAGATTGCCTACGACGGATTGGGTCGGCCCGTTCTGCAAACCGAGGCCGGCGTGTACACGACGACGACCGGATATGACGAGGCGAACAACGTCCTGACGACGACTTCACCCGGCATGCAGCCGGAGACGGCGAGCTACGACAGCCGGGGTCTCGTCACGAGGCTCACGCTTCCGGATGGCAAGACAAACGAGTACCGCTATGACGCGCTCGGCAACGTCACGCGAATCATCGACGAGGCGGGCCAGTCGACCTTCTATGACTACGATCCGCTGGGACGCGTGGCGAAGATCCGCTACGCGGATACGACTACCGAGGAAACAGGATACGAGGATCTGACCGGTGCTCTCCGAGCGACGCGCAACCGCGCGGGTCAGTGGCTCTCGTACTCCTACGACAGCGCGGGACGCACCGTCGGAGTCCACGACGGAGAAGATCCGGCAGCCGCGCCCCTGCTCGTCAAATACGAGTACGATGCCGCCGGACGGCTGCGGATCGTCCGGAACAAGGATGCCGGCGTCGTCTATGACGATTACGATCCGTTGGGAAGGCCCGGGATCACTCGGACCTACCGATACCGCGCCGGCACGGGCCTGGAGGCGACCCCCGAGTTGCTCGACCAGCATACACAGCGGCACACGTGGTCCATCTACGACGGTGAGCGCGCGAGTTGGCGCATGCCCGCCGTAGGGACGAGTGTGCCGCCCGACCTTCCGAATGCGATGTGGCTGGACACGATCGTTGAGACGCGCGACCCCGGCTCGAACCTGGTGAAGCAGACGAAGAATGGCGGAGCTGTTCTGACCACCGCGGATGCGCAATCCGCCGGACGCATCGATGTCCGTCGCCGGCATCTCCTATCGGGAAGCACGATCGCCACGAGCTACGGGTTCGCCGACGGCAATTCCGTCCCCGGCTCGATCGAACTGCCGCCGCTTGCGTCCAGTGCGACGCCACCCGCTTCAGGGCTGCCGCTTTGGAGCGAGACGTCGGTCGGCAACACCCGTGTCGCAGGCAGCGCGAACGTCCGTGATGCAGCGAGGCGGCTCACGTCGCTGCGCGAGCTGGGCACGCAGCGTCTTTCGGGATGGGGTTACGACGAGCGTGCTCGCCTGACCGACACCTGGCTGGATCTCACTTCGACAGCGGGTGTGCCGGCGATGAGCGATCTCCTCATCGACGCCGACTTCCGCTCGGTGCGCAGCGCGACTCCGCTGCTCTCGGCCTCGCAGCACGCGCTCCTCGGAGACGAGGCGACCAAGATCGAGTCGCTGAACTGGACCTCAACACGCACGAGCACCCACGGAATCGATTCGCGCACGCTCTCGCTCGATGGCGTCGATCTTGCGACGCGTGACTACACCTTCTCGGGCGGCCGGCGCACCAGCGACGGCGTGTGGGCCTACACGTTCGACCAGTTCGGACGCGTGACCTCGGCAACCAGCGGCGAACGACGAATCGAGCTCACATGGGGGCCGAGTGATCGGCTCGTCGGTCGCGTTGCGTACAGATCGGCGGGACCGGATTCATGGCTCCGCGAGGATCGCGCTGACATCCTCGATCGGGATGGTTTGCCGGCAGCCACCACATTCGTGTGGGACCCGGTCGTCGACCGCCTGGTTGCGATCTACGGCGAAGGTGCGAGCACCGATGCCGACGCACCTCTCAACGCCGGGTTGCTCAGGCAGTATCTCCACGGCGATCAGGCCTATGACGACCCCACGCGCGTCCTCGTTGCCACCACCAGCGGCACTGATCCACAGACGTACTTCCCCGTAGCCGACGAAGCGGGCACAGGCTCTCTTGCGGCGGTCGTTGATGCCGAAGGGAATCTCGTCGAGCGAGTCCTCTACGCGGATGCGTACGGCGACGCCCCGCGCTACCTCCAGGGCGCGGTTGCTGACAAGATCTCGCTACACGTGTCGAAGGATGAAGGCGGCAATCTCACTGAGATGACCGTTCGGGTGCATCTCTCCGAGCCGGTTATTGGCTCCACACTGGAGACCGGCGCGCGTCTGGCATCGGTCAAAGCCGACAAATCGCTCGCGCAACTGGCGACTGCCGATCCCGATCTCGAAGATCCCTACACGATCCGTTGGTCACTCTCGCCGGCCGAATGGAGCGCGCTCGCGAATGCGCCGGAGGCGGCGAGTCTCGAGGTCTCGCTGACCAGCGCCCTGCGGACGGAAGGCTGGGGCACCACGCCACCGATGCCTTTCCCACAGTGGGTGCGCGTTGTCTACGAGGGAGCGGACGCCACCCCTACCCAACCGGTCATCTTCCGAGAGGCGTTTTCGTCGGTCGCAGCGTTTACCGCCACCATAGAAGACGGTGAAAGTGGGGCGCGGACGCTGTACGAAATCCACTCCCTCTATCTGGCCGCCTCCGAAGAATCCAAGACGAAGCTGCTGACTGGGTTCAAGGCTGCGCCGTTCGTGGAACCCGCCACGGGTCTCGTGTACATGCGCGACCGATGGTACGACGCGTCGACCGGCACGTTCCTGACACCCGACGCCTACGGCACGATCGACAGCAGCAACCTGTACGCGTACTGCGCGAACGATCCCGTCAACTGCAGCGACCCGATGGGCACGTTCGGCGTGAACGGCATCGGCCCGATCGAGCAGTACGTGATCGGCCGGCTCGGCGAGAAGTACGTCACCGACCCGCAGTTCGCATCGGACGCTGATGCTGCGCTCGACGTCACGATGCAGGTGGTCACCTCGCCGGCGTTCCAGGGAACACTGCAGGTAGTGGGGGGATGTAGCGAGGCGGCTCTCGGCGCTTATGCAGTTGGACAGAGCGCAGGTCTAGCCGCAGTGCCAGGGTGGATAGCGTTCGCTCACGGGAGTGACGTTTGCGGTGCTGGCTTCCGCACGCTCTGGACGGGCGAAGTACAAGAGTCGCTCACCAAACAGGGCGCGGAAGCAGGACTGATTGCTCTTGGTGCTTCTCCCGAGACGGCTGACGTGGCCAGTACATACATCGACGCCGGGCTTTCAGCATATGGGGCGATTGGCTCCTCGCGAGCACTTCTTGGCGTTGGGCGAACGTCGGCATCCTTGCGCTCCGGATCGGAGTACGTGAGAGTAAGAGCGCAAGGCTACAGCCCACGAGGGTCTTCACGTTTAGCGAGACCATACACGGGGAGAGGCCATCACTTCATCTTCGAGTCGTATCTGAACGACAAAATCGCGGAGTTTGGTCCGACGTCTGTTCGCGGCCGGTTCCTAAATTGGTATAAGGACAGCTCGCTCAACGTCGTCAAGGCACGCGGCATGACGACTGCAGAGTTTTACGAGCTACACGCCAGACTCCATGGCGGGCCCGCGTTTGGGACACGCACGGCGCAGGGGATGAGGTTGATTCCAGGCGAACCATGGAGGGCGGCGAATGTCGTGCCCGCGCTTCAACCGTATGGAAAGTTGGGGTATCTGTGGCATGCCAGTCCGACACCGTTGAAGCTAACTGTCGGCGGTGCGCTTGGCGCTGCGGGCGGTGCAGTCTACTACTCATGGGGCGATCGACAGTGAGTGCAGAGATCGCGATTTTCCAGAGCGACGCATTCAGCCGAAAGTGGCCGGAAGACGATCAAGCTGACCTGGAAAGAGACGCATGGGGGCGCGACTGCGCCGAGTTCCTCCTGGCACAACTATCGACACACGACATGAGAACGCGGACGCCAGGGCCCTTTGAAGGTGAAGGTGGTTGGTCTTTCACGGTTGAAATGGCGCATTGCCTCGTGAAGGTCTTCGTGATGTGGGCTCCGATCGGTGATCCACCGGGGGATTACTGGACAGTTCATGTCCGAAGTGTGCAACCGATCCTCTCCAAGCTCTTCCAGAAAGCCAAATCGGCTGCAGAATCCAAGCAAGTCCGTTCAGCGATCGAGGCCGTCTTGACGACTCATCCTGCGACGAAGAACTTTCGATGGCTAACGCCGGAAGAGTTCGAGCGCCTCTATTAACATTAGCTTCCTGGTTCAGAGGTGCTGTCGTCAATACGACCACACTCCGCCGCCGTATTGCTCGCGAGACTACGCGTTAAGCTTCTTGTCGATGTCTCTATCAAGTGACGCTGACTTAAATGCACGATCCACTTCGATCTCGTACTCCTGAGACTTGCGGATGACGTCAAGCAGGATCATGAACGCCTTCTCGAAAAGCGCCGTGAAGTCGGCTGCATCGGTCTCGAGATCGTGAATCTGTTTCTTCATGATGTTACGGCTGATGTTCCAGTCATCATTGCCGCGCCAGTCGATGTACGTGTCTTCGAGGTGCCATGATGAAAATGGCAGGTGTTTATAGGCGCAATGGCCAGTTCTATGTTCATTCGAACTCGCGACTAACGTCAGGGGCATGGCTGGAGACAGAGCCATTCACGGTGACGCCGTTAGCAGTGGCTCAGGACGTCTTAGGGCGACTTGTTAGGACAGCGATCTTTGAGTCTCGCCAAGGTGTTCCTCATCCGACAGACTGGAGCAAAGTTCCTGAGCGAACACTCGAAATTGCAGGCGTGAAGTCATGGAATGCGTTCATGAAGGGAAGTCAGTCGTGCAACGTTGAACAGATTGATGGCACGCTGAGGTTTATCCCGACGGAGAATCGCGGGCGAGATGGTTTTGTCCCGAGGCGTGATCTTGCGTTTGAGATTCCCGCCGCAGCATCGGATGACGAAGTCGGCGGAGCGCTGATGAGAGGACTCGAGTTGTCGCAGTGATGTTCAGGTCCGCTTTTGAGACGCCTTAAACTGCGGGGCGAGGGGTTCACCTGTGTGCTCCCAAAGAGTCTGCGAGGGCGAAATCATGCGAAGGAGTCATGATAGACGGAACACAGGATCATGCGTTTTCACCGTGCGGGAGCGCTGGACCGTCGTTCGTAGGGAGGGCACCGCTATGCCGAGTGAGCTTCCGGAGTGCGTCACCTGCTTGCCAGGCTTGGGAGATCAGGCCGGCAAGTACCGGTCGACTGATGGATTTGCGGCACCCGCTACGCCGCGAGTGCGTACTCGTGATGCAAGGCGCCCGAAAACGGGTGTCCTGCTCAAATAGAATGTCCGTCCCACACGTCCCACACCGAGGACGGAATTGTGCCATTGCGAAGCGAGAAGGGAGCGAGCTCGAACATGCGATTGGCGCGTGCTGGGGTTCGCGGGGATGGTTCGGCGGCGACAAAGACATCCGGGCATCGCGCTGCCGCGGTGCCGTGCTGTCGCGAGAGCGGAGCGCGCGGGCTTCAGGCCGCCCGTTCGAGGTGGTATTCGTGGGAGAGGCCGCCGAGGATCGACTTGGCCACGATTCGCGCATCACCGGGCAGGTGATGGCGATGTGACAGGAGCGGGGCGGGCACCTGCTCGTTGGGCTCCGGCACGCCGCCGTCCAGGCTCGTGTGAGGACGGGCGCGGTTGTAGTGGACGGCCCACTCGCGGACGACGCGCCGGAGGTGCTCTTCACCCAAGGGGATGATCCAGTGAAGACACTCTCGGCGCATCGTACCGATGAGACGCTCGCAGAAGGCATTGGCTTTGGGTGAGCGAACGGGAGTGCGGAGTGGAGCGATGTCGAACGAGCGGAGCGCGGCGTCGACCTCACGCGAGAAGATAGCATCGCGGTCGTGAATCAGATACCTGTGGGTGTCCCCACCGGGAATGCAGTCGCGAAACTGCTGGATGACCCAGGCGGCCGTCGGGTGAGCGGTGATGTTGGTGTGAAGGATGCGCCGCGAGCCGATCTCCATGACGACCAGCACATAGAACGTTCCGCCCCAGAGCGACCTGGCGAGGGCGAAGTCGCAGGCGAGAACAGCGCTCGCATGATTGCGAATGAAGGTGGACCAACGCTCGGAATGCTCGTAGCCTCTGCGGCGCCGACACCGCGGGTCGCCAGACGGCAGATACTTCCGCACCGTCGCCGCGGAGATGCGCAGGCCGAGATATGCCGTCGCCTTTCTCGCGATCTCGCGAATCTTCCAGAGCGGATTCTCGCGCGCAATTCGCTGGATGACGCTGATCGTCAACGCTGGCACCGGTGGACGTCCACGTCGCGTCGCTCGAATCCAGAACGCGGGCGTGCACATCTTCTTCGCCCATCGCCGAACCGTGGCAGGATCGAGCAGTGGCAGATGGTGTCGAACGCCGAAGAAGCGATCGAGCAGAACGAGCGTGACTCTGTTCGCATCAGACAGGCGTCGCCGCGGATGCCGGCACTTCGCGCAGACCTCGCTCTGCGAGCGAAGGGCGATGTTTTCCGCAACGACTCTCGCCTGCACGCGCAAGAGCAGGTGCAGGAAGCACAGCAGGTCGAATCCTGCCTGCGCAAGAATGGCGAGCAACAGCATTTTTGGGTGTTCCTCCGGACCGACTGGCGGCCGAGTCTTTCATGGAAGAGCGAAACGCAGAAGGGCGGGATCCGCATCAACCATCCCCGCACGACCAGATCGTCGAGCTGCTGGCAATGCTCTCGATCTTTCGGCGCGCCTGCTTCGCCTCTCGCACCCATCCGCGAATCCGCGATGTCGAATTTGCAGCGATGTCAACGACCTTCTTCGTGTCGTCGATCTCGTACAGCACCTGTGGTGATCGTCTGCGTCGTTCGCCGTTCCGAAGAGCCAGAGGAGGCGGTTCAGGCGGAAGAGCACGTCGCCGCGGTCGGTCATTCTGTCTTCGCATGGTACCGCTCGATCTCCCTCCGCGAACCATCGCACGCACGGTCTGCAACGCAGCCGCGTTGCGGCGCGGGTCGGCGTCGAGGAGCACGATGTCGGCCAATCTCCGCGCCCGCCGGGATCGACCCACCTGCACCGACGCTCTCGATGCGGTCTGCCGCACGATCACTGTCGCGCGTTGTCACGATCTTGCGCTGCTCTGGTCTACCCTCTGCAACGGAGAATCGCGATCGTGCCGAAAAGCTATAGCGCGGGAGGACGTGCAATGGGCCCGCCGCCAGGGGGAGGCAGCCAGCCGACGAGATCCTGGGCGGAGCGCTTCGGTGCGCTGCGGAACGTACCCCCCTTCTTACGGTTGATCTGGAAGACCAGCCCGACGTTGACGGCCGGCGATCTGCTCCTGCGATTCGTGCGCGCGCTTCTGCCGGTGGCGACGCTCTATGTCGGGAAGCTGATCATCGACGAGGTCGTGCGTCTGGCGAGCTCCGGGTCGGTGCCTGCCGATCTCGGCGCGTGGCTGGCGACGGGGCTGTTTGATCGTCTCGGCACCCTCCTTCTCGTCGAGCTCGGTCTGGCCATCCTCGCCGACGTCCTCGGTCGCTTGGTGTCGCTTTTCGACGCGCTGCTCTCCGAGCGTTTGACCAACGCCACGAGTCTCGAGCTGATGGAGCACGCGGCGCTGCTCGATCTCGAGGACTTCGAGGACAGCGAGCTGCAGGACCGGCTCGAGCGGGCGCGTCGCCAGACCACGGGCCGGATGGTCCTGATGAGCCAGATCTTCGGGCAGGCCCAGGATGTGGTCACGATCATCAGCTTCTCGATCGGCCTGCTGGCCTACGCTCCTTGGTTGATCGTCCTCCTGCTCATCGCGCTCGTGCCGGCATTTCTCGGCGAGGCACATTTCAACGCGCAGAGCTACTCGCTCGACTACAGACGCACGCCCGAGCGGCGCGAGCTCGACTATCTGCGGCAGACCGGGGCGAGCGTCGAGACGGCGAAGGAAGTGAAGATCTTCGGGCTGCACGGGTTTCTGCTCGAGCGCTATCGCGTGCTGGCCACGCGATTCTACGAGGCGAACCGGCGTCTCGCCAGACGCCGCGCGTTGTGGGGCGCTCTTTTGACCGCGGTGGGAACGCTCGGCTATTACTTCGCCTACGCGTTCATCGCGTGGCGGACGGTGCGCGGAGAGCTCACGATCGGCGATCTGACGTTTCTCTCCGGCGCGTTCCGCCGCCTGCGCAACTTGCTCGAGGGACTGCTCATCAGCTTCTCGCAGGTGGCAGGGCAGGCCCTCTATCTCGACGACCTCTTCTCATTCTTCCGCATCGAGCCGGAGATCGTCTCGCCACCGAATCCGAGACCAGTTCCGACGCCGATCGTCCAGGGGTTCACGTTCGACGACGTCGGCTTCCGCTATCCGGGAGCGGAGCGGTGGGCGGTGCGGAGTCTGAGCTTCACATTGCACGTGGGGGAGGTGCTGGCGCTGGTGGGGGAGAACGGCGCGGGAAAGACGACGCTCGTGAAGTTGCTCGCGCGTCTCTATGACCCCGACGAGGGCCGTATTCTCCTGGACGGCCACGACCTTCGCGAGTACGACCTGGGCGAGCTGAGGTCGAGCATCGGAGTGATCTTTCAGGACTTCGTCCGCTATCAGATGACGGCCGCGGAGAACATCGCCGTCGGCCGGATCGAAGCGCGCGAGGACCGCGCGCGCATCATCGGGGCCGCGGAGAGCAGCATGGCCGACGAGGTCATCCGCCGGCTGCCGAACGGCTACGATCAGTGGCTCGGCAAGAGGTTCCGTTCGGGCGTGGAGCTGTCCGGCGGCGAATGGCAGAAGCTTGCGATCGGCCGCGCGTACATGAGACACGCGGAGGTGCTGATCCTCGATGAGCCGACGGCGGCGCTCGACGCACGCGCGGAGTTCGAGGTCTTCCGCCGATTCAAGGAGCTGAGCGTCGGGAAGACGGCCGTGCTCATCTCCCACCGCTTCTCCAGCGTCCGTATGGCCAATCGCATCCTGGTTCTGGCCGAAGGACGGATCGAAGCTGCCGGATCTCACGAGGAACTGCTCGCCCAATCGCGGCGCTACGCGGAGCTGTTCGAGCTGCAGGCAGCCGGATACCGGTGAGCCGGCACGGCCGGCAGCGCTGATTGCTCCGCCTCACGGCGCGTCACGGACGCATTCAACCGTCGTGGCTTTGGGCGGCCCAAGGGATGTGCTCGATGCTCAAAGGAATCCTTGAGAATCCACTCGTTTCGTGCGAGGGTTCGCGGCATGCCGCCGACCGTTCTCATCGTCGATGACGATCCGCCGACGCAAAAGCTGCTCGAAGCCGTCATGCGTCGCAGCGGACTGGACGCCGTGATCGCGCCGAACGGACGCGAGGCGATCGACATCATCGAGGCCGGCTCCGACCTCGGGTGCATCATTCTGGATCTCATGATGCCCGCGGTCGACGGCGCGGCGGTGATTGCTCATCTCGCATCGACGGGTCGTCAGATCCCGGTCGTCGTCTGTACCGCGGTAGGGCCGCGCCAGACGCCGGATCTCGATCCGAACCTCGTCCGCGCAGTCATTCGCAAGCCGTTCGACATCGACCAGCTGATGAGCATCGTCACCGCGATCCTGCGGTGATGGCAACGGCGCGCGGAAGGCGGCGTTTCTCCCGACCTGCCGTGCTTGCGGGGCGCACGGCGTTTGCATTCCTCAGCTCGACAGCAGCCCATTCCACATCGCAAGGAGCCGTCATGAACACGTCCGCGGAGCAGCGCTCCGTCCATCTCGCGGGGTCGGTGCTCGACCGGGCCCGTCACGTCTGCGCGTTCTTTCATACGCGCGACGAGGAGTATCGGGTCCTGATGCCGTTCATCGCCGAGGGGTTCGAGTGCGGCGATCGGGCGTTCCACATCGTCGATCCCCAGCACCGCACCGATCACATCGAACGACTGCGCTTCGAGGGGATCGACGTCGACTCCGCGGAGGCGCGCGGACAGCTCGCCGTCCTTCCTTGGGAGGAGGCCTATCTTCGAGGCGGCCACTTCGATCAGAACGCGATGCTCGCGCTCATCGAGGAAGTCCTCATCGAGGGCAAGGCGAAGGGCTTTCCTCTCACACGACTGGTGGCGAACATGGAGTGGGCGCTCGAGGACCGGCCGGGCGTGGAGGACATCGTCGAGTACGAGACCAGGCTGAACTTCGTTTTGCCCAAGTACGACGACGCCGTCACGTGAACGTACGATCTCGCCAAGTTTGGCGCAGGCGTAGTGATGGACATCATGAGAACCCATCCGATGGTCATCATCGGAGGGCAGTTGCAGGAGAATCCTTTCTTCGTTCCACCCGACCAGATGCTTGCCGAGTTGCGCCGGCGCCAAGCCGTCGATGATGCATGATGAGTCTCGAGTGACCACCGACGACGAGATCGTCCGTCTGCGCCGCACGCTTCGCGACGTGGTGGCGCTGACGATGCTGCCCACCGTCTGGTCGGGCTTCGACCCGCGCCAGATCTGTGCCGATCTCGTCGACGTCGTCATTCGCATGATCGATGCGGACGGAGTCTTCCTGACGTCTGCCACCGACGGCGGCACCGAGATCGTCCGTCTCAAACGCGAGCCCAATGGCGAGATCGAGCGCTGGCTGCGTGCGGCTGCGCGTGAGTCGGACGCCGGCAGTGTGCAGACGGTCGCCGAATCGGGGGAGGCGCCCCTGCGGCTGCTGAACTCCGCGTTGTCGTTCCAGTCCAGCGACCGCCTCGTCGTCGGCGCCCGTCGGCCCGATTTCCCCGACGAGCTCGATCGTCTCATTTTGCGGGTGGCTGCCAATCAGGCGTACACGTGGCTCGAATGGAAGCGCGCCGAGGCGACGCTCGCCGCGGAGACGGCGTTCCGCCGCGCGATCGAGAACTCGATGCTCGCGGGCGTCGCCGTGGTCGACTCGACCGGACGGCAGACGTACGTCAATCGCGCGTTCGCGGCAATGGTCGGGTGGGATGAGGCGGAGCTGGTCGGAACGCCCCCTCCTTTTCCTTACTGGGCGCCCGAGGATCGCGAGAGCATCGCGGCGGCGCTCGAAAGCGTGATCTCCGGCCGGATCGATCCGAACGGCTACGAGCTGCGCTTCCGCCGACGCGATGGCCAGCGTTTCGACGCATTCGTGCTCATCGCTCCGTTCCAGCAGCCCGACGGCGCGCTGGGATTCCTGGCCTCGGTCTCCGACGTCACTGAGCGCAAATCGGCTCAGCGGGCGGCGATGTTCCTGGCCGAGGCGGGAGAGATCCTCAATCGCTCGCTCGAGTACGAGGAAACCCTGCGCGCCATCAGCGTGCTGGTCGTTCCGCGCTTTGCGGACTGGTGCTTCGTCGACCTCATGGAAGGCGACGGTGGTTTTCGACGCATCGCCGTCGCACATCCGCCGCGCCCCGCGTGCGCCGCGCTCGCGCGCCGGCTCGAGCGCGAGTACGAGCCGACGAGCGTGCCGCACGGCGTGTCGCGCACGTTCGCAAAGGGAGAGACGTTTCTGATGAACGACGTCGCCGAGGAGGCAATGATCGCCGTGGCGCGCGACGACGATCATCGCGACGCCCTGCTCGCGATGGGCATCCGCTGCTTCGTCTCCGTTCCGATGACGAGCCGCGGCGCGACCTTCGGGGTGATCACCTTCCTCGGATCGGACGGCCGGACGCGGTTCGAGCCGCGAGACGTCGCGCTGGCCGAGGAGGTTGCCCGACGCGCGGCGCTCGCGGTCGACAACGCGCGTCTTTACCGCAATGCCCAGGAAGCGAACCGGGCGAAAGACGAGTTCCTCGCGAACCTGTCGCATGAGCTGCGCACGCCGATGACGGCGATCCTCGGCTGGACGCATCTGCTGCAGCTCGGCGACGTCGAACAGGAGCAGCTGAGCCTGGGACTGCAGACCATCCGCCAGAGCGGCGAGGCGCAAGCGAGGCTCATCGACGAGCTGCTCGACGTCTCGCGCATCGTCACAGGCAAGCTGCACCTCGATCCCGCGCCGGTGCTTCTCGAGGAGATCGTCCGCGCGGCCGTCGCGGCGATCCGTCCCGCGGCGGACGCGAAGCGTCAGAGAGTCGAGGTCGAGGTCGATTCCGCGAGCACGAGCGTCCTCGGCGATGCGTCGCGTCTGCAGCAGGTCTTCTGGAATCTGCTCAGCAACGCCGTGAAGTTCACTCCTCCAGCCGGCGTCATCCAGGTCCGACTCGACGGACGGGACGTCGAGAACGTCGTCGTGACCGTGCACGACAGCGGGGAGGGAATGTCACCCGATTTCCTCCCGCTCGTGTTCGAGCGTTTCCGGCAGGCCGCGACCGACATCCACGGCAGGACGGGCCTCGGCCTCGGTCTCGCGATCGCCAAGGACGTCGTGGAGATGCATGGCGGGACGATTCATGCCAGCAGTGCCGGCATCGGCCGCGGAGCGACGTTCACCGTGTCGCTCCCGCGGCATGCCAGCGGCGCTCACCGTGGATCATCGCCGTCGGATCATCGCAGATGAGTCTCGCCGTGACACCACACTAGTGTGGTGAAGGGGAGTCGTCTCACGCGGTCGACTGGACGAAGAGCACCGGCCTCCGGCTGCGGAGAAGGATGCTCTGCGAAACGGATCCCAGGAGCGTGCGGGCGATCCCGGAGCGGCCGCGCGAGCCGACGCAGATCAGGTCAGCGCCGAAGCGCTCGGCGGCCGCGGCGATGAGGTGTGCGGGGTCTTCTCCGGGCAGGAGCTCGACCGTGACCTTCGCCTTTCGCGAAGCGGCTCCCGCGTATTCTTCGAGTTGCTCCTGGCGCCGCGCTCGTTCCTCCTCCGGCGTCTCCGCGTCGTCGAGTGCGTGGACCAGCAGGATCTCGCCTCCGTCGGGCGCGAGGCCGAGGGCATACGCCACCGCGGCGTTGCCGAGTGCGGAGAAGTCCGTTGCGGCGACGATTCTCCGGATGTGTGCGTCCGGGAGGCGGGTCTCGTCGGCGACGTCCGGAACGCACACGACGCTCATCGGCGCGTTGCGGATCACACCGCGCGAAACCGAGCGCTCCCACCAGTGGCGGCCTTCTTCGCGGCCTCGACCGACGACCAGCAGATCCGCCTGCTCGCGGGCGGCGACCTGGGCGATCGCGTCATCGGTGCTGCCGATGTTCGACTCTACGACGATGCGCGTTTCGCCCGCCCCATCGAGACGCGCCGCCACCTCGGACAACTTCCGCTCGATGACTTCACGGACGACGGGATGGGTGCGGTCGAGGTGCATCGGCGCGTCGATCGCGTAGCGTTCGTACGCCTCCGGCGGCCACGAGAGATGAGCGACGATGAACTGACACGGGCCCTGCCGCGTCAGACGCGCGGCCCATTCGATGGCGGGCTCGGTGCTCGGTCCCAGTTCGGCGGCCACGGCGACGCGGAGCGGCCGCTCCTGGTCGAGCCACGCGGCGGCGGGGAAGTCGTCGCGGACGACGAGTACAGGAACGCGCGACCGGGAGGCGATGCGGTCGGCATGACTTCCGAGGAGAGCCTTGAGTCCCCGCTGGCCGACGGAACCGACCACGACCAGCCGTGCACCGGTCTTTTCCGCCTCGGCCAGGACGAGCTCGTCGGCCTCGCCGAATTCCACCCGGCGAATCACCTCACGCGTGCCGCCGAGGCGCGTGGCCAGGTTCTCGATCGCCCGATCGGCGGAAGATCGCATCTCGTCGATCATTTTGCCGCTTTGATACTGGGCGGGCCCACCAAGGGTGAACGGTGAGATCGCGTGGACGAGGATGAGTGGTTCTTCCCGCTCAGTCAGCAGGGCTGCCACTCGGCACGCCGCTTCCGACGCTTGCGAAAAATCGATGCCGCAGATGATCGACACAAGGAACCTCCTGTCTTGATGGGCTTGCGCATCGCATGCCGCCGCCTGCTCTACCGTCGAGCGCAAAGAGCGCGGTGACGCCTTGTCGAGCCCACATCGCCGCCGGCTTGACCGGCGCGCCGCGCCGGTCGCCGCGGTCGACGCAGCGTGTGGATCGCGTTGCGCGGCGTGGGCGGCAACGGCGTCACCGACGAGCGTGGCGGCGCCTATAGTGCACAAGCAGAATGGATCGCTCGAGGTACCCCACGCGGCGCACGACCATGGCAGTCGCGGATCGACTGGACGAGGACCGATCGAGCCTTACACCCGGCGAGCGGGTGGCAATGGTGTGGGAGCTCACGCGCGACGCATGGACTTTCAAGGACGGCCGGTGGATGAACCGCGACTTCGCCGAGATGTTGGACGCGTTGTCC
>CAZLGP010000230.1:0-3097 GCA_964558905.1 uncultured Thermoanaerobaculia bacterium
GGTGCTCATAGAACACCGTCGGCTCCACCTTCAGGTCCCACTTCGCATTGATCTCGCTCGCGAGCTCGGTGTACGCGATGGAATCGAATCCGAGATCGCCGAAGTCGGACTCCGGTTCGATGACGTCGTCGTCGACTTTGAGCAAAGTCAAAACGATCGGCACGAGGGCCGCCTGCAACTGCGGAAGAAGGTGATCCGCGCCGGCAGTCAACGGCTCCGCGTGCTGCGTCACAGTCTCTTCCTGCTCATCCACGATCGCCCGCGTGCTCAATCCGCTGAATCGCACGCGCACGTTCCCGTTCTCGTCGCAAAGATCGATGTCGAAACTCTCCACGCTTCCACGGCTCAGGCGGCGGACGACCGCCCACATGTGCGGCGTGCAGGGGCCGTAGATCTCCGCGCTTTGCAGTTCGAACGGAACCGATGGAGCCCTTCCGGGATCGTGGTCTTTCGAGGTCAGAACGAACCCCAGGAACGACTGCAGAGCCGAATCGACCATCCCTGGATGGAGGACGAAGCTCTCGAGCGACGCCGGCGGCAATGCCAGCCGCGCCACGATCTCGTTCCCATCGACGCGCATCCCTTCGACGGCGCGCTGCTGATGGCGATGATCGAAGCCGAGACGGGCGAACGTCGCGTAACAGACGTCCGCAGGGAAATTGTGTTGCTCGTACCGCTTTGCAAGCTCCTCCACATCAAGCCGCGGAGCTTCCACCGCGGGACCCACAATGGCGACGCCTCGCGCATGGACGGTCTCGTCTCCCGATCCCAACGTGCCGCTGAAGATCTCGAAGCCGACCTCCGTGCTGTGCTTGGGAATCAGCGCGATGTGCACCCGCTGCGGTTCCCCTTCGACCACGACCGGTCGCAGCCACATCACGTCTCTGATCGTGATCGTCTGGCCATCGGTGCGCGCCGCTGCACGTGCGACCGCTTCCCGGGCCATCTCCAGATAGGCCGCTGCCGGCAGCACTCTTCGGCCGCCGACGCGATATCCGTCGAGGAAGAATTCCTCGCCGGCGAATGTCGCACTGAATCGCTGCTCGGAGAGGTCGGAAGTGTTCTGGTGCAGCAGAGGATGCAGGGAGGCCGGAGCAGGAGCCGCGACGGCCGTCTCGACCCAGCAACGCGTTCTGGCGAACGGGTAGGTCGGAAGACTGATGCGCTGCGGGATCGCTTCACCGTAAAGCCTGCGCCAATCGACACCGAGGCCCTTGACCCACAACTCGACCAGCTTTTCGACTCCGCCATGCGCCATCCACATCTCGACCGCGCCCTGGAACGCCTCGTCCGAGGCCAATCCAGTGAAGAGATCCTCGCTCTTCGACGCCCGGGCCGAGTAGAGGCCAAGGCGCGGCTCGCCGCCCAGAAACGCCTGCAACTTGTCCTCGAGCTCACCGATCGAGCTCACGACGAAGCCGAGACGCTCGTCCATCGACTCACGGCCGACCTGCAGCGTGTAGGCGAGATCGGTGAGGTCCGTGTCGGTGAAGCGGCCGCTCCGCGCCGTAGAAAGGAACTGCTCGACCTGCTCGCGTAGCCGCTCCTGGTTTCGCGCCGAGAGAACGATTGCATGGCGCGACATCGCCGCCACGCGCACTCGCGCCGGCGGGACATACTCCTGCAGGACCACGTGCGCATTGGCGCCGCCGAAGGCGAACGAGCTGACGCCCGCATAGCGTGGCAACTCGGCCCCTCGCTCGTCCCGCGCCGCAGTCCACTCCCTCGCCTTCTGGACAATGTAAAAAGGAGTTCCGTCGAGCTGAATGTATGGATTGACCGTGTCGCAGTGCAGCGTCGGCACGAGCTTCCGGTGCTTCAGCTGCAGCAGGACTTTGATGACGCCGGCCACGCCGGCTGCGACTTCCAGATGCCCGACATTCGATTTCACGGATCCCAGACCGCACACACCCGGCAGCATGTCGACACCGCGGTTCCGGTGCAGATACGAAAATGCGGTCTTCAGGCCTTCGATCTCGATCGGATCGCCGAGCACCGTGCCGGTCCCGTGGGCCTCGACGTACGTCACCGCCCGGGGATCCACGCCTGCTTCCGTATAGGCCCGCTTGAGCAGCTCCGCCTGCGCCACAGGGTTCGGCGACGTCAGTGTGCTCGCGCGGCCGCCGTGGTTCTCCGCGGTGCCGACGATCAGGCCGTAAATGTGATCGCCAGCCTCCTCCGCGGCGCTCAGCTTCTTCAGAAGCAGCGCGCCCACGCCTTCCGCTCGCACGTACCCATCCGCACGATCCGAGAAGGTCTTGCAGCGGCCGTCCGCGCTCAGGAGCCCGGCCTTACTGAAGCTGATGTGGAGGTCGGGCGTCAGAATGGTGTTCACCCCGCCGACGATGGCCATGTCGCACTCACCGCTCTTCATCGCGCTCACCGCGTGATGAATGGCGACCAGAGAGCTCGAGCACGCCGTCTCCACCGGATTGCTCGGTCCGTGCAGGTTCAGGTAATAGCTCGCGCGGTTCGGCCCCACCGATGCAACCGTGCCGGTGGACAGATAGGAGTCGATGCCGGCCCGAGACCGCGCGATGATCCGCACGTAGTCGCCCGTGCCGGTGCCGAAGAAAATGCCCGTGTTGCTGCCCGACAACTGCGAAGCGGCGTACCCCGCATCCTCAATGGCCTTCCACGCATACATCAGCAGAAGTCGCTGCTGCGGATCCATCAGCGCCGCTTCGCGGGGAGAAATATTGAAGAACGCCGGATCGAACTCGTCCACGCCCTCGATGAACCCGCCCCATTTGACGTGCGTCTTGTTTTCCTGAGCGGTGTCGCCGTCGACTTCGCGCCAATCCCACCGGTCCGGCGGAATCTCGGCGATGCAGTCGCGGCCGGCGACGAGGTTCTCCCACAGCTCGTCCACATCGCTCGCCATCGGAAAGCGACCGCTCATTCCGACGATCGCGATCGGCTCCGCCGTCCCGCTCCGCACCGGCGCCGCGGCCGACACAGACGAGAACCGCACGCGGCGCCTCTTCTCCACGACCTTCTTTTCGGCGACGACCGGCCGAGCCACCGCTCCGGTCGGCTGCACGAAATGCGTGGCCAGCTTCTCCCGATAGGTCTCCGCCAGATGCCGCGCAAGCGC
>CAZLGP010000231.1:0-12867 GCA_964558905.1 uncultured Thermoanaerobaculia bacterium
CGGGGCTGTGGCCGCGATCGTCGCCATCCTCCTCCTCGCTCTTTCCGGCTTCGCCTTCGGTCACTCCCCGCGCGAGCTCCTGGGCATCCTCGTCACCGGCTCGGTGGGAAGTGCGTTTGCCTTGCAGAGCACGATTCTCAAGTCGGTCCCGCTCCTTCTCACGGGTCTCAGCGTCGTCATCGCGTTCCGCGCGGGCGTATGGAACATCGGCGGAGAAGGGCAGTTCATCGTCGGTGCGCTGGCCGGTCTGCTCGCGTCGCGCTTCGGCGTGGTCGCCTCGCTTCTGGCGGCGATGCTCGCCGGTGCCGCGTGGGCGTCGATCGCATCGCTGATGCGGCTCTGGCGCAATGCACCCGAGGTGTTGACGACGATCCTGCTCAACTTCACGGCCATCCACCTGCTGGGCTGGTGCGTGAACGGACCGCTGCGCGAGCGCGCGGCGATGTACCCGCAGACGGACCCTGCGCAAGCTGCGCTGCCGCGATTCGGCGGCCTGCACGCGGGCATCCTCCTCGCGGTCCTGGCCGCGGTCGTCGCGTGGTGGCTGCTGTATCGCACCGACGAGGGGCTCCGTCTTCGCGCCACCGGCTTCAACGCGTCCGCGGCGAAGTGGGCGGGCGTGAACGTGCGCGCGCAGCTCGTGCGGGCGATGGCGATCTCCGGGGCCGCCGCCGGACTGGCCGGCGGCATCGAGCTCCTCGGCGTCACGAACCGTCTCTTCGAGCGGTTCGCCGCGGGATACGGATACTCCGGCATCGCCGTCGCGCTGCTCGCGCAGCTCCATCCTCTCGGATCGCTCGCATCGGCTTTCTTTTTCGGCGCCCTGGTCACAGGCGCGGGTGACCTGCAGC
The DNA here is from genome assembly GCA_964558905.1 of uncultured Thermoanaerobaculia bacterium. Classification (GTDB taxonomy): domain Bacteria; phylum Acidobacteriota; class Thermoanaerobaculia; order Gp7-AA8; family Gp7-AA8; genus QHVT01. The sequence goes on from CAZLGP010000231.1 coordinate 852, forward strand.
GCACCGCAAACATCTCCGCGGGTGTGGCGACGCTGGGCCAGGCGATCGTGATTCTCGTCTTGATCGGATTCGAACATGCTCGATCTCGTCGTTAGTCTGATCGGGGATGCTCTCCCGCTGGCCATCCTCGCCGCGACGCCGCTCCTCCTCGCGGTGCAGGGAGAGCTCGTCGTCCAGCGCAGCGGGATGATCAACCTCGGCATCGAAGGGATGATGCTCGTCGCGGCGATGACGGCCGTCTTCGCCGCGCAGGTCACGAAGAGCGTCGCCCTCGGCTTTCTCGGCGGCGCCGCGGGTGCGGGCCTCGTCGCGATCGTCTTCGGGTTCTTCGTCATCGCTCTCAAGAGCGATCAGATCGTCACCGGCACGGCAGTCAATCTCCTCGCCGCCGGCTTGACGAGCTTCGTCTATCGCGAGCTGCAACAGGGCGCGATCTTCGTGCAATCGGTACCGCGCGCTCAGAGCGACGTCGTGGCGCCGCTGGCATGGATCGCCATCCCCATCGTCCTGGCGATCGTGCTCTGGAACACGTCGTTCGGACTGCGCCTCCGGGCGTGCGGCGAGAATCCCGAGGTCATCGCGCCGCACGTGGCGCGACACCGCGCGGCCGCGCTGGCGATCGAAGCGCTGCTCGCCGGCACCGCCGGCGCGTATCTCAGCCTCTCGCTCTCCAGCGGCTTCGCGGAGAACATGACCGCCGGCCGCGGCTTCATCGCGCTGTCGATCGTGATCTTCGGCAGGTGGCAGCTGAAGGGCGCGATCCTCGGCACGGCCATCTTCGGCCTCGCCGCCGCGCTGCAGTACGCGCTGCAGGCGTCGGCGCGCGGCGTGCCGTATCATCTGCTGCTCGCGGTTCCTTACGTCGTGACGCTGCTGATCCTCTGCGGCATCGCGGGACGAGTGCGCGCACCGGAGTCACTGGGGAGATAGAGAATGATCGACGCCGTCATCGACATCAGCCATTTCAACGGATCGCCGGACTGGACGAAGGTCCGCGCGGCGGGAATTCAGGGCGTGATCCACAAGGCGACCCAAGGGACGACCTACGTCGACTCGACGTTCGCGACGGCGAAGAAGGACGTTCCCGCGGCCGGCCTCCTATGGGGCGCGTATCACTTCGGGAACGGCGATTCGTCCGGAACGAACCAGGCCCAATTCTTCCTCGACACCGTGAAGCCGGACGCGCAGACGCTCTGCGCAATCGACTTCGAGTCCAACCCCAGCGGCACGGCGATGACACTCGCCGGGATGCTCGACTGGATCGCCGCCGTCGAGAGAGCCACGGGCCGCCCGCCGGTCGTCTACGGCGGCAAGTCCCTCCTCTTCGGCGACATCGCGTCCTCACCCGAGCCGGCGCTGGCGAAGTGCCCGCTCTGGATCGCGCAGTACACCAGCGCCGCAGCACCATCCGGCATCCCGCCACAGGTGTGGAACACCTGGACGCTCTGGCAGTACACCGAGAGCGGCACGGTGGACGGCATCACCGGCCACGTCGACCGCGAGCGCTTCAACGGAACGGCGGACGAGCTGGCGGCGTGGTGGAAGGGAGGGGCGTGAGTGCTGGGTGCTGAGTGCTGGGTGCTGAGTGCTGGGTGGCGCGTGACGAGCCTGCGCACGGGTGATGTCAGGGTCTTCCCCACCCACCCAGAGCCTCCCACACCGCCCTGACGCGCGGCTCTCCGCTTCCGGCGACGGCGCGCTGTCGCGGCGCGGCGGCGATTGCAGCCGCGATCTCCGGGGCCGCCTCCGACACCCGCGGAGCGAGATCCTCGGCGTGATCGGCGATGAAGCGCGTGCTCACGCGGCCGTCGCGGAAGGCGGGATGGGCGATGACGCGGCGGAGCCAGGAAAGGTTCGTCTTCGTGCCGAGGATCACGTAGTCGCGGAGCGCACGCCGGACGCGGTCGGTCGCGGCCTCGCGGTCTTCCGCGAAGCAGATCAGCTTCGCGAGCATCGGGTCGAACTTCACACCGATCTCGCTGCCGCGGTTGACGCCCGCGTCGACGCGCACGCCCGGGCCGGAGGGCTCGCGATAGAACGCGATCGCTCCGCTCTGCGGGAGGAACCGGTCGTCGGGATCCTCGGCATAAACGCGCACCTCAATGGCGTGGCCGCGCTGGCGCAACTGATCCTGCGCCCACGGCATCGGCTTTCCCGACGCGACGTCGATTTGCGCGCGCACGAGGTCGACGCCTGCGACGAGCTCCGTCACCGGATGTTCCACCTGCAGGCGCGTGTTCATCTCGAGGAAATAGAACTCGCCCTCGGGCGTGACGATGAATTCCACGGTGCCGGCGTTGCGGTAGTCGACGCCGCGCGCGGCGGCGATCGCCGCCCGGGCCATCCGCTGCCGCAGTTCGTCAGGGTAGCGCGGCGCTGGCGTCTCTTCGATGACCTTCTGATGGCGGCGCTGGATCGAGCAGTCGCGCTCGAAGAGATGGACGATCTCTCCGCGGCCGTCGCCGAAGATCTGGAATTCGACGTGGCGCGGCTCCTCGATGTAGCGTTCGAGCAGCAGACGATCGTCGCCGAACGCCTTCGCCGCCTCGCGGGCCGCGGACTCGATCGCCGGCTGCAATTCGTCCTGAGCCCGGACGATCTTCATCCCCTTCCCGCCCCCACCCGCGGAGGCTTTCACGAGAAGCGGGAACCCGATGCCCGCCGCCTCGCGCGCGAGCGTCTCGGGCGACTGGTCCTCGCCGTCGTAGCCGGGGACGACGGGGACGCCGAGCGATTGCATCAGACGCCGCGATTCTGCCTTCGAGCCCATCGCGGCGATCGACGAGGCTTTCGGGCCGACGAACGCGATGCCCGCCTCTTCGCATGCAGCGGCGAGCTCCGCGCGCTCCGAGAGAAACCCGTAGCCGGGATGCAGCGCATCCGCGCCGGACGTGCGCGCCGCGTCGATCACCTTCCCGACATTCAGGTACGTGTCGCGCGCATCGCCGGGCCCGAGGGAGACGGTCTCGTCGAAGAACCGGCTGGTGAAGCGGATGTCGTCTTCGTCCGCGTGCGCGAGGACGGAGAGGATGTTCATCTCGCGGCAGGCACGTGCGATGCGGACCGCGATCTCGCCGCGGTTGGGCACCACTAGTTTTCGAATGCTCAGTTTTTGGATACCCACGATGCCAGTCCTTTGCTCAGGAACGCCTTCATCCCCTCCTGCCCCTCCTCCGACACCCGCCGTGTGGCGATGGCGTCGATGGTGTACGGAATCGAGTCGGCGAGATCGTGCGACGCCACGTGCGCGATCAGCTTCTTGCACTCGCGCACGGCTTCGGGTCCGGAGGTCTTCAGTTGGGTGACGGTCTCGTAAACCGCGGCGTCGAGCTCGGACTCGCTCTCCTCGACGCGGTGGACGAGCCCGGTGCGCAGCGCGCGCTGCGCGTCGAAGCGCTCCCCGGTGAGAAAGAGCGCACGGGCGTGCGTGGCGCCAATCTTGGCGATGACGTAGGGCGAGATCACCGCCGGCAGAATCCCCAACTTCACCTCCGACAATCCGAACTGAGAGCTCGTCAGCGCGATGGCGACGTCGCAGACGGAGACCAGTCCGACGCCGCCGCCGACGGCCGCGCCTTGGATGCGGCCGACGACCGGCAGCGGGCACTCGTTGATGAGCGCGTACATCTTGGCCAGGAGCGAGGAATCGCGAATGTTCTCTTCCCGCGTGTACGACACCATGCGCGACATCCAGTTCAGGTCCGCGCCGGCACAGAAGTTCTTCCCCGTGCCTTTCAGCACGACGACGCGGGAAGCCTCGGCGTCGATGTTCGAAAACAGGTCGATCGCCTCGGCGATCAGCTCGTCGTTGAACGCGTTGTGGACTTCGGGACGGTTGAGCGTGACGGTGAGGACATCGTCGTCATGCTCGACGAGGAGGGTCTTGTAGGACATATGGGGGCGGATTCTACTTTGGACTTCAACGTTCAACGCATCGCGCGACGTTTCGGCAGTTGCCTTTCGACGTACACGCGAGCGCTCGTGACGAGAACCGCGGTCTGGGGGCCTTCCATGACGCTCTTCCCGGTCGCGATGACTCGGTATCTGCCGGGGGCGGCGTCCGCGATCTCGATCATCTCCACCGGATCCACGTCGTTCACGCCGCGCGTGGCAGGCGCGTTCAGGTCGTCCCTGTTCAGCGTCCAGGGCAGGATGGTGTTGCCCGTGGGGTCGACGATCTTCACATCGAGATCGTTGATCAGCGCCTTCTCCGCCACGTCGTCGCCGCCGAGATACGGGATCGCGGGATCGGCCCAGTTCAGCACCACCCGGAGGTTCCCCCGCTCTTCGACGACGATCCGGATCTCGTGCGTCTGCCCCTGGTCGAGCGAGAACGTCCGCACGCGATCGAGGAGGATCAGATCGATGGAGGCCTTCGCGTTCACGAGGCCGAAGCCGAAGGAGTAGTCGGGACCGGGGTTTCCCAGATCGTCGGCACCGGCGATGAGCAGCGCCTTGAGTTGCGCGGGCGTGGGATTCGCTCCGTGATGCGAGCGCCGCCACTGCTCGGTGAGCAACGCGGCAATGCCCGTCACCGCCGGGGCGGCCATCGACGTGCCGCTGGACGGCCGGTAGCCGCCGTCGGATCCGGTCGACAGGACGCTCAGGCCGCGCGCGACGACCTCCGGCTTCACGCGTCCATCCTTCGCCGGGCCACGCGAACTGAACGATGCGAGCTCGAGATTCGTCCCCACCGCGCCGACGGCGATCACGTTCTTCGCCGACGCCGTCGCTCCGATCGTGTCGAACGGGGTCTGGGGATGATGCAGCGTCACTTCGCAGCCCGCGTTGCAGAAGCCCGGACAGTCCGTACCGCTCCTGTTCCGCGACACGCAGAAGCGCTGCCCCTGCACGTCCTCGCCGTCCTCGTCGACGTGAAGATGCATCTGCCACGGGTCCAGCCGGAGCGACTGCGGCACGGAGCCGTCGTTGCCGGCGGAGTGGACGAAGAGGACGCCGCGGTCGCTCGAGATCTGATCGAGCGGCGCGGAGTAGAGCAGGTCGTAGGCGCCCCAGTAGGCGTCGCCCGCCTGCCACGACGGCTGTGCGCCGGCATGCCATCCGAGAACCCAGCCCCAGGAGTTGTTGTCGGCGATGACGCCGAGGGGCGCAAGCTGCTCGTCCTTGAGCGTGAGCCAGGTTCCTTCGCAGGAGTTGGTCGGTTGATCGGGCACGCAGAACTGATGGATCGTTGCGGCGGGAGCCATCCCCTTCGCGTCGGCACGCACGCCCGATGCGCCGATCGTCCCGGCCACGTGGGTGGCGTGACTTCGATCGCCGAGCGTACCTCCGCTGGTCGTCGGCGCGAGCCGCAGACGTCCGTTGAACTCCACGTGCGAGGCGTGCGCCTCGCCGATCTCGAAGAGGGAGACCGCGACGCCCTCGCCGGAGAGCCCGTATGGCGCCGCATGGACCTCGGGCACATGCGAGAGGGCGGCGCTGACGGCATTGTCCGCGGCGATGCGGAAACGGCGCCGGCCGGCCACGGCGAGGACGCGATCGTCCGCGGCGAGTGCCTCGAGCGCGGACGGCGGCAGCTTCACCTCGATCCGTTGTGACGGGAGGAAGCGCGAGGTGAGGAGGTCGATCGACCCACCCGCCGCCAGCACGGCCGCACGCGCGGCCTCGAAGGGGACCTCGCCATGGAAGATGACGTTCAGCTCCGCGAGATTCCGAGCGCGCACCGCCTCGCGCCAGGCCGAGCGATGGATCTTCTTTTCGGCCGTCAGCGACTCGATTTCGCCGATGCGCGAGTCCTTCGCGAAACCGCGAGCGAGATAGCGGTGACCCGGAAGGGCGCGGCGGATCTGCAGACCCTTCGCCGCGAGCTCGATGCGATCCCGCTCGCTCAGCGCACGCGGAACGTGAACGATGACGGTGTCGGCGAGCGCGAGAGGAGCAACGAGGAACACGAACAGCCGCAGCGTTGCCGCCGCTGTTCGTCGAATGGTCCGACTCATCCTATCTCCGGACGGTGCGGCGTTTCGGCTGGCGCGTCTCTTCGAAGCTCGCCACGAACGTGTACTGCGGCTCGACTCCGATCGCCCCGGCGGCCTCGATCTTCAGCGTGACGGGATTGGGGACCGAATTCGCGTCCGCGTTCAACACCGCGGTCGAATGGACCGGGATCTCCTGCGTGCGCGAGATGCCCGTGCCGGTGAGCGTCGCCCGAAGGGCCGTGTCCCCGGTCGTGATGGTCACGCTGACCGGACCCGCCTTCGTCACATTGAACTTGTAGAAGTCGACGTCGCCCTGAGAGCAGAGCCCCGCGGCGACGAGCTGTCCCGGAGGGAGATTTCCATACGCGCGGTCGGCCGTGTCGTTGCCGCTCGGCTCCTGCACGTCGCGGCACGGCCGCGCCGTGCGCGCGTTCGTGACGAGGACGGCACTCTGCGGACCCTCGAGGACGCTGGTCCCGGTGGCGAAAACCCGGTAGACGCCGGGAACCGCGTCGACGATCTCCACCATCTCCACGTTGTCGACGTCGTTCACGGCTTTGGTCGCATGCGCTTCCACGGAATCCTTGTTCAGAACCCAGGGATGGATCGTCGCGCCGGAAGGATCGACGACGCGGAGGTCGAGGTTGTTGACCAGGGCCTTGGCCGCAATGTCCGAAAACTTTGGATCGTAGGGAATGTACGGATCGGCCCAGTTGAGGACTACCCGCAGGTTCTGGGTCTCGCTCACGACGAGCGCGAGCTCGTACTGCTGCTGCTGGCCCGCGGCGAAGGAAAGCGTGCGGATGCGCTCCTGCCGTCCCTCATCCGCGAGGATCAGATCGACGGAATTCTGCGCATTCGCGAGACCGAAGCCGAACGTGTAGTCCGGCCCGGGATTGCCGATGTCTTCGGTGCCGGCGATGAGGAGGGCCTTGACCGCCGCGGCCGAGGGCTGCGTCCCGTAGGACCGCTTCCACTGCTCGGTGATCAGCGCGGCCATGCCGGCCACCGCCGGCGAGGCCATCGACGTGCCGCTGAGGTTCGCGTACGAGTCCGTGGGAGTGCTCGAGTGTACGGCCGAGCCTCGGGCGACGAGGTCCGGCTTGACCCGGCCGTCTTTGGCCGGACCGCGCGAGCTGAACCCGACGATGTTCCTGTTCGCATCGACCGCGCCGACCGCGACGACGTTCTTCGCCGCGGCGGTCGTGCCGAGCGTGTCGAACGGTGCGATCGAGTGATGGAGTCCGATCTCGCACTTGTTGGTGGGCGCGTTGCAGTGCGCGGGGCAGTCCGTTCCGGTGCCGTTCTGCGAAACGCAATACACCTGGTTCTTGATCTCTTCGAAATCGTCGTCGACGTGATGGTGCGACTTCCACGGATCGGAGCGAATGTCCGAGGGCTCCAGCGCGTCATTGCCGGCGGAGTGGATGAAGAGGATGTCCTTCTCCGTGGCGATCTTGTCGATGGGCGATGCGAGGATCAGGTCGTATGCGCCCCAGTAGATGTCGGTCTGGCTCCACACCGGCAGATCGCCATCCCACCAGCCCCACACGTAGCCCCAGGAGTTGTTGTCGATGGTGATGCCGAGCGGCGGAAGCGAGTCTTCCTTCAGGTCGAGCCACTCACCGGTGCAGGTGTTCGAGCTGTACTGCACGCAGAACTGATGAATCTTCGCCTTCGGCGCCATGCCCTTCGCCGAGGACTTGATCCCCGCGGCGCCGATGGTGCCGGCAACGTGCGTCGCATGACGCATGTCGCCCGTGGTGCCGCCGGCGGTCGACACCGGGAGGGTCAGCCTTCCTTCGAACTCCACATGCGAGGCCTGCGCGGCCGCGAGCTCGAAGAGCGAGACGGTGACGCCGTCGCCGGTGAGACCGTACGGCGCGGCCTGAATGACGTCGACCTTCGAGAGGGCGGCGGAGACGGCGTTGTCCGTGGCGATCTTGAACTTGCGCGGTCCCACGATCGCCAGGACCGACTCGTCGGCGGCAAGAGTCATCAGCGACTGCGACGGGAGCCTCGCCTCGAGGCGCTGCGCGGGCAGGAAGTCGAACGTGAAGACGTCCATCGTCCCCCCCGCGGCCAGAACCGCGGCCCGGGCCTGTGCGAAGTCAACGTCGCTGTGGAAGATCACGTTGAACGTCGCGAACGGCTTTCCGGCGACTGCGGCACGCGCGGCCGTGGGATGGAGCTTCATTTCCGGCGTGAGTGGCTCGATGGAGCGGACGCGGGCGTTGCCGCGAACGTCGGCATCGTTCGTCATCCTCGCCAGGTATCGCCCCCCCGGGATGGCCCGCATCACGATCAGCCCGTCTTTCGCGAGCTGGGCGCGGTCGTAGTCCGTCAGATCCCTGACGGAATCGACGATGACGGCGCGCGATTGCGGTCCGACGCGCTCGATGTCACGCGGCGCGGACTCGGAGGCGGCAAAGGCGGACAGCGCAAGGACGGCGAGGCACAGCGAGGCGAAGAGACGGTGCATGATGGTTATTTTACGTTCCCTGGAGCAGTTCTGTCTGTCACGATGTGGTGCCCGAGGTCGGACTCGAACCGACATGAGGGTTGACCTCGGCAGATTTTGAGTCTGCTGCGTCTGCCATTTCGCCACTCGGGCTTGCCAAAGATCAGTGCTGAGTACTGAGTGCTGCGTGCCGCGTGGTTTCCTGCCAGCGTCGCGCGCAGCTATGTAATTCGTCGTCGGTCAACACTCGATTCGTCGATTTCGCGAGCTGGAACAGCTCTCGGGCCAGCGACTCTTCCTGCGGGTATCCGTTCGCGTCCAGCCAGTAGATCACATTGGAGAGTCCGCACATCGGCCCCACCTCGATGATCTGCTGGAGACCGAACATTCCCGCGGGAACGCCGGAGTAAACGCGGTCGGCGAGCCAGTCGCTTCCCTTCTTCCGCGCTTTGATGATCGCGGCGGCGTGAACGCCCGTACCGGTGCGGAAGGCGTCGCGCCCGAACACGGGGTAGCGGTCGTCGAGCGGGACTCCGGTCACCCTCGACACGAACTTCACGTATTCGGGGAGCGCGGTGAGGTCATTGTCGATCCAGCCCATCAGCTTGAGGTTGACCATGAGCACGTCCATCGGCGTGTTGCCGACGCGTTCCCCGATGCCGGCGGCGGATCCGTGCACGCGGTCCGCGCCCGCCTCGAGGGCGGCGATGCAGTTGATGATGCCCAGACCGCGGTCCTCGTGCCCGTGCCAGTCGACTCTCACCTCGGGATTGATGCGATCGACGATCTCGCGGACGAAGCGGACGACGTTGCGCGCGCCCCACGGCGTGGCGTGTCCGACCGTGTCGGCAACGCAGACCCGGGCCGCCCCGGCATCGATCGCGGCGGTGTAGAGCTTCTCGACGTCCGCCGGCTTCGCGCGGGTCGTGTCTTCGGTCACGTACATGACCGGGATGCCCTGACTCACCGCGAAGCGGACGGCTTTCGCGGACTGCTCGACGATCCACTCGAGGTCCCACTCCTCGGCGAACTGGCGGATGGGCGACGAGCCGATGAACAGGTCCGCCTCGATGGCGATGCCGACGCGTTGGGAGATCTCGACGATCGGGCGGATGTCGTTCTCGTGCGTTCGCCCGGCCGCGCTGGGGTACACGGAGAGCTTCTGTTCGACGATCTCGCGCGCCAGACGCTCGACGGTCTTCTGCACATGCGGCCCCGCCCCGGGCAGGCCGATGTCGGCATTGTCGATGCCGATGGCGTGCATGAAATGGAGGATGCGCAGCTTGTCCTCGATGGAGGGATCGGTGACGGACGGCGACTGCAGCCCGTCGCGCAGGGTCTCGTCGTCGAACTCGATCTTGCGGGCGGGCCTGGCGGCCTGTTCGCCATCGACGTTCCAGTCGTGGATCAGGTGCTCGAGGTTCTCGGTCATGGAAAGGCGCAGTTTAGCGGCGCAACGGGCCGAGTGCCATCGGCATTTCCGAGACGCGATACCACATCGGCATGAAAATGATCGCCGGACGTGTCCTCGAAGGAAAGATCGAGGTCGACACCGATCTCCCGGACGGCACGCCGGTGGCGATCCTCGCCGCAAGGCGACGGGGGCTGCCTTGCGCGCCGGAGGCGCATCAGAGGGTAGCCGGTGGCGAGCGCGGAGCGCGCTGCCACCGGACCGCGTTCGCGGTCAAGGCCCGCCCCGGAGGGGCGGCAGATGTACTTACTTCTTCTGAAAATTCGCCGCGCGCTTTTCGAGAAAGGCGGCCATTCCCTCGCGCATGTCCTCCGTCGATGCGAGCAAGCCGAACAGGGTCGCCTCGAGGAACTGTCCCTCCTCGAACGGCATCTCGCTGCCGCTCATCACCGCTTCGATCGCCGCGCTGACGGCGAGCGGGCCCCGCTTCGCAATGGTCCGGGCCATCTCCTCCGCGACGGTCATGAGCTGATCGGCGGGAACGACTTTGTTCACGAGGCCGATGCGCTCGGCCTCCGCCGCTCCGATGCGGTCTCCGGTGAGGATCAGCTCCAGCGCCTTCCCCTTTCCGAGAAGCCGGGCCATCCGCTGCGTTCCGCCGTAGCCGGGGATGATTCCCAGCGTCACCTCGGGGAGGCCCATCTGCGCCTTCTCCGAGGCAATACGGATGTGACACGCCAGCGCGAGCTCGCAGCCTCCGCCGAGGGCGAAGCCGTTGATCGCGGCGATCACCGGCTTCGGGAACTTTTCGATGGCGCGAAAGACGCGCTGGCCCCTCTCCGCCGTCGCCTTTCCGGTGATCGGCGTCATCTCCGCGAGCTCCTTGATGTCCGCGCCCGCAACGAAGGCCTTCTCGCCGCTGCCGGTGATGATGACGCTGCGGATGGAATCGTCCTCGCGCGCGGCAGCGAACGCCTCGCCGATCTCGGCGACGGTCTGGGCATTGAGCGCGTTGAGGACTTTAGGACGGTCGATGGTGATGATGAGGACGCCATCCTTGGTTTCGGTCCGTACGTTTTGCATGTTCACTCCTCAGTCAGTGGCCAGTAGCCAGTTGCCAGTTGCCAGTGCTGTTACGCCCCTGGCTGAAATGTCTGGCAACTTGCAACTGGCTACTGGCTACTGGCAACGGGTCACTACTTGCGATCGAACGGCACAGGCTTCTCGCCCGAGTAGTCGTAGAAGCCCGTGCCGGTCTTGTTGCGGCCCAGGCGGCCGGCGAGGACCATCTTGCGGAGCAGCGGGGGGGCGGCGAACCGTTTTTCCTGATACTCCTCGTACATCACGTGGGTGATGTAGTAGGTCGTGTCGAGGCCGACGAAGTCGAGCAGCGTGAACGGCCCCATCGGGTAGCCACAGCCGAGGACCATGGCTTTGTCGATGTCCTCGATCGAGCCGACGCCCTCCTCGTACGCGCGGATGGCGTCGAGGATGTATGGCACGAGCAGGCGGTTGACGATGAAGCCCGAGTTGTCGCGGCACGAGACCGCTTCCTTCCCCAGCGACTTGGCGAACGCGAATGCGGTTTCGAACGTCGCGTCGGTCGTGAGGATCGTGCGCACGACCTCGACGAGCTTCATCAGCGGGACGGGATTGAAGAAGTGCATGCCGACGAACTGCTTCGGCCGGGCCGTCGCCATCGACAGCTCCGTGATCGTGAGCGACGACGTGTTCGACGCGAAGATCGCTTCCGGCTTCACGATCCTGTCGAGCTCCGCGTAGGTCTCCTTCTTGAGCTGCGCATTCTCGATGATCGCCTCGATGACGATGTCGCAGTCGGCGAGGTCGGCGAGCTCGGTGGAGCCCTTCAGTCGGCTCATGGAGGCGTCCATGTCCGCCTGCTGCATCTTCCCCTTCTCCACGAACCTCGAGAGCGACTTCTGAATCCCGCCGAGACCCTTGTCGAGAAACTTCTGCTCGACCTCGCGGACGACGACGTCGTATCCCGCCTGCGCCGCGACCTGAGCGATGCCCGAGCCCATGAGACCGCAGCCGAGCACGCCCACTTTCCTGATAGCCATGTCATTCGACTCCTTGGTTGAAATCGCGGGCATTGTAGTACCCGGGGGGGAGTCGCAAAGTCTCAAAGTCTCAGAGTCGCAAAGATGTGAGCCATCCCGCTCTTTGAGGCTTTGAGACTTTGAG
>CAZLGP010000232.1:0-99702 GCA_964558905.1 uncultured Thermoanaerobaculia bacterium
GAGCGCCGCGAGGACCTGCAGAAGGGTGACGAGCTTCCCCCGGGCGTCATCAAGATGATCAAGGTCTACGTCGCCATGAAGCGCAAGCTCTCCGTCGGCGACAAGATGGCCGGACGCCACGGCAACAAGGGCGTCATCAGCCGCATCCTCCCGGAAGAGGACATGCCGTACATGCCGGACGGCACGCCGGTCGAGATCGTCCTCAACCCTCTCGGGGTTCCGTCGCGCATGAACGTCGGTCAGATCCTCGAGACGCACCTCGGCTGGGCCGCGCGCAGCCTCGGTCTCCACTTCTCGACGCCGGTGTTCGACGGCGCGACGGAAGGCGAGATCAAGGCCCAGCTCCAGGCCGCGGGTCTGCCGAACGACGGCAAGACCGATCTGTTCGACGGCATGACCGGCGAGAAGTTCGAGCAGCAGGTCTGCGTCGGCTTCATCTACATGCTGAAGCTCTCGCACCTGGTGGACGACAAGATCCACGCCCGATCCATTGGTCCTTATTCACTCATCACCCAGCAGCCTTTGGGAGGAAAAGCCCAGTTCGGCGGCCAGCGCTTCGGAGAGATGGAAGTGTGGGCTCTCGAGGCGTATGGTGCCGCGTACACCCTGCAGGAGCTGCTCACCGTCAAGTCCGACGATGTCGAAGGACGTTCGAAGGTCTACGAGGCCATCGTCAAAGGCGAGGTTCCGGATGACCCCGGTCTCCCGGAGTCGTTCAACGTTCTCGTCCGCGAGTTGCAGTCACTCTGTCTCGATGTCGAGTTGCTGAAGGAATAGAGCCATGGGACGCAAAACGATGACGCTGTCTCGCATGCCCAACAGCTCCTGCCGTGCCTGTCACGGCATGGGCTCGATCCGGATGACCGTGCACTTCCACAGCGGCGACCACGAGATGGAAGCCCCGTGCTGGGAGTGCTTCGGCAGCGACATCAAACTGCAGTTCCCGCATCCGACGACGACGGACAACTGACCCGCGCGCGAGCGCGGGTCATCCTGAGCGACAGCGAAGGATCTCGAACCGATAACCCGTAAAAGGGGAGGCGACATTGGAAAGTTTCAACGCACTCTTTACACCGGCCAAGCAGCAGGCGATCAACGATTTCAACGCCATCAAGATCAGCCTCGCCAGCCCGGAGAAGATCCGGTCGTGGTCCTACGGCGAAGTCACCAAGCCGGAGACGATCAACTACCGCACCTTCAAGCCGGAGCGCGATGGTCTCTTCTGCGCGAAGATCTTCGGCCCGATCACCGACTGGGAATGCCTGTGCGGTAAGTACAAACGAATGAAGCACCGCGGTGTCATCTGCGACAAGTGCGGTGTCGAAGTCACCAAATCAAAGGTCCGCCGCGAGCGCATGGGTCACATCGAGCTGGCCTCGCCGGTCTCGCACGTCTGGTTCTTCAAGGGCCTGCCGTCGCGGATCGGCCACCTGCTCGATATTTCCCTGCGGGACCTCGAGCGGATCCTCTATTTCGAGTCCTACGTGGTCATCGACACGGGGGATCTCGAAGGCGTGATCCACGAGAAGGAGCTTCTCCCCGAGGAGCGCTATCGCGAGCTGCGCGGACAGTACGGCGACGTGTTCGTGGCCAAGATGGGCGCCGAGGCCATCAAAGAGCTCCTTCGCCGTGTGAACGTCGAAGAGCTCAGCGATGAGCTGCGCCTGATCATGCGCACCGAGACCTCGCAGATCAAGAAGCTGAAAGCCGCGAAGCGCCTCAAGGTCGTCGATGCCTTCCGCAAGTCGGGCCATCGCCCCGACTGGATGATCCTCGACGTGATTCCGGTCATTCCGCCCGAGCTGCGCCCGCTGGTTCCTCTCGACGGCGGCCGCTTCGCAACCTCCGACCTGAATGACCTCTATCGCCGCGTCATCAACCGCAACAACCGCCTCAAGAAGCTGCTCGAGCTCCGCGCACCCGACGTCATCGTGCGCAACGAGAAGCGCATGCTCCAGGAGGCCGTCGATGCCCTGTTCGACAACGGCCGCCGCGGCCGCGTCCTCAAGGGCTCGAACAACCGGCCCCTCAAGTCGCTCTCGGATACGCTCAAGGGCAAGCAGGGACGCTTCCGCCAGAACCTTCTCGGAAAGCGCGTCGACTACTCCGGCCGCTCGGTCATCGTCATCGGGCCGGAGCTCAAGCTCCACCAGTGCGGTCTGCCGAAGAAGATGGCGCTCGAGCTGTTCAAGCCGTTCATCTACCACCGCCTCGAGCAGCAGGGTCTCGTCGGCACCATCAAGGCCGCCAAGGAGCTCGTCGAGCTCCAGACCGTCGAGGTTTGGGACGCGCTCGAGAGCGTCATCAAGGAGCATCCGGTTCTCCTGAACCGCGCACCGACGCTCCACCGTCTCGGCATCCAGGCCTTCGAGCCGGTGCTGGTCGAAGGGAAGGCCATCAAGATCCACCCGCTCGTCTGCGCGGCCTTCAACGCCGACTTCGACGGCGACCAGATGGCCGTTCACGTGCCGCTCAGCCCGAAGGCTCAGGTCGAGTCGCAGGTGCTGATGCTCGCCTCGAACAACATCCTCTCGCCGGCATCGGGCAAGCCGCTCGCCGTTCCTTCGCAGGATCTCGTCATCGGCTGCTACTACCTCACGAAGTCGAAGCCGAACGCGAAGGGAGCCGGCAAGGTGTTCGGTGACTTCGACGAGGTGCTCATCGCGCTCCAGGCCGGTGAGGTCGAGCTCCTCACGCCGATCCGGGTCCGCATCACCGGCCGCCTCATGGACCTGACGCGGCAGTTCAACGACCAGGACGTGATGCACGCGGAAATCGTCGACGTCGAGCGCCATCTCGTCGACACGACGGTCGGACGGGTGATCTTCAACATGCACCTCTTGGACGAGATGCCGTTCATGAACGGTCTCCTCAAGAAGAAGGGCCTGCAGGATCTCGTCAACTACTGCTTCGTCAACTTCGGCAACGACCTCACGGTTCAGACGCTCGACGAGCTGAAGAACCTGGGTTTCCTGTATGCGACGAAGGCCGGGCTCTCCATCGGCGTCGACGACATGGTCATCCCGTCGCGCAAGCAGGAGATCGTCGAGAACGCCCGCAAGGCCGTGCTCGAGGTCGAGCGCCAGCGCCTCGACGGCGCGATCACCCACGGTGAGCGCCACAACAAGATCATCGACATCTGGCACCGGGCCACGGAAAACGTGTCCGACGAGATGTTCTCCGAGATGAGGCGCGTCGAGGAAGAGAAGGGCGAGTTCAACCCGATCTTCATGATGGCCGACTCCGGCGCCCGTGGCTCCAAAGAGCAGGTCCGCCAGCTCGCCGGCATGCGCGGTCTCATGTCCAAGCCCTCGGGCGAGGTCATCGAGACGCCGATCACCGCGAACTTCCGCGAGGGTTTGTCGGTGCTGCAGTACTTCATCTCCACGCACGGCGCCCGCAAGGGTCTGGCCGACACGGCCCTCAAGACCGCCGACTCGGGATACCTCACCCGCCGTCTCGTCGACGTCGCCCAGGACGTGATCATCACCGAGCAGGACTGCCAGACGTTCGACGGCATCACCGTCACTCCGATCATGGAGGGTGGGGACATCCTCGAGCCGCTGCGCGACCGCATCGTCGGCCGCGTGGCTCAGGAAGACGTCTACGATCCCCTCACCGGCGATCAGCTCGTCGCGCAGAACGAAGAGCTCACCGACGAACTGGCCAACAGCATCCAGGAAGCGGGCATCGAGCAGGTCAAGATCCGCTCCGTGCTCACCTGCGAAACCCGCCGCGGCGTGTGCCGTCGCTGCTACGGCCGCAACCTCGCGAGCGGCAAGCTCGTCGAGATCGGCGAGGCCGTCGGCGTCATCGCCGCCGAGTCCAGCGGCGAGCCCGGCACGCAGCTCACCATGCGTACGTTCCACGTCGGTGGTACGGCCTCGCGCGTGTCCGAGCAGTCCAAGCACGAGGCGACGGCCCCCGGCCGCGTCTCGCTCGTGAACGTCACCACGGTCACGAACAAGAACGGCGAGCTCGTGGTCATCAACCGCAACGGCAAGCTCCTCATCATGGAGGACATCCCCACCAAGAAGTCGAAAAAGGCCGGTCCGGACGTCGTTGCCGCCGCCCGTGAGAAGGAGCGCTACGCCCTCGTCTACGGGTCGACCCTCAAGGTCACCGACGGCCAGCACGTCGACGCCGGCACGCCCCTGGTCGAGTGGGATCCGTTCACCTCGGCCGTGCTCACGGAGCTCGGCGGCAAGGTCCACTTCAAGGACATCGTCGAGGGCGAGAACGTCCGCGAGGAGACCGACAAAGTCACCGGCCTCACGCAGATGGTCATCGTCGAGTCGTCGGCGGCCGAGAAGCGCACCCCCACCCTCATCATCAAGGCCGGCAAAGGAGAGGAGCGCAAGTACCTGCTCCCGACCGGCGCCCACGTCATGGTCCACAACGCCCAGGACGTGCACCCCGGCGACATCCTCGCCAAGATCCCCCGCGCCACCACCAAGACCAAGGACATCACCGGCGGTCTGCCCCGCGTCGTCGAGCTCTTCGAAGCCCGTCATCCGCGCGACAAGGCCGTCATCACCGAGGTCGACGGAACGGTGCATCACGGGGCGATCGTCAAAGGCATGCGCCGCATCATCGTCGAGACCGACGAGGGCACGCGCCACGAGTACTCGGTGCCGAGGAGCGTGCACGTCAACGTGCAGGAAGGCGAGCGCGTGCGCGCCGGCGACCCGCTCATCGACGGTCCCATCGATCCGCATGACGTGCTCGCGGTCCTCGGCATCAAGGAGCTGCAGCGCTACCTGGTCGACAAGATCCAGGAGGTCTATCGCTCCCAGTCCGTGGCCATCAACGACAAGCACATCGAGACCATCTGCCGTCAGATGCTGCGATCCGTGCGTGTCACCCGCGTGGGCGACACGGATTTCCTCGTGGACGAGCAGGTCGATCGTTTCCGCTTCATGGAAGAGAACGAGAAGGTCATGAACCGCGGCGGCGAGCCCGCCGACGGCGTGCCCCTGCTCCTCGGCATCACCAAAGCGTCGCTGTCGACGGAGTCCTTCATCTCCGCGGCATCGTTCCAGGAGACCACGCGCGTGCTCACCGAGGCCGCCATCGCCGGCCGCGTCGACTACCTGCGCGGCCTCAAGGAAAACGTCATCGTCGGCCGCCTCATCCCCGCAGGAACCGGCATGCCGACCTACCGCGACATCTACCTCGAGAAGGACGAAGCGCCCGCCCAGCCGTCGCTCGAGGAGCTGTTGCAGCGGGAGTCGGAGGATGAGGATGCGTTGTCGCTGGCGGACTTTGACGACGAGCAGTAGTACGTTCTAACGCCGATCATGCGCAAGGGCGGCTTCAGTGCCGCCCTTGCTGTTTCTGGCCTTAGCGTGGGGACTCAATTGACTCCTCGACTCGCTGACGCTCGCTCGGAGTTGGGCACATTGCACCGGCATGTCGACCTGCCGCGACATCTACCTCGAGAGGGACGAAGCCCCCGCGCAGCCGTTACTCGAAGAGCTCTTGCAGCGGGAGTCGGAGGATGAGGACGCGTTGTCGCTGGCGGACTTTGACGACGGGCACTGGAGCTACTCCGCCGAACGCAGATCCCGACAAAAGCTGAAAACGACGCGCTGCACATTGCCGTCGCCGCCGTTCACGGTATGGAGTTCCTCGCGACGTGGAACTGCAAGCACATCGCGAATGCCGTAAACGCTGCCCTTGGTTTACGATGTGTGTCGCGCGGAAGGCTACGAGCCTCCACTCGTCTGCACGCCGCATGAACTGATGGGGGAGAACGCTGATGAAGAGGCATGAAGACCCGATTGTTGAAGAGGTTCATCAGACGCGGACCAAGCTCCTCGAGAAGCATGGTGGCTCCGACGGATACGCAGAACACCTCCGTCATTTGGAGATCCAGCTCGCGGAGCGTCTTGTGACGCGAGAGCCTCGACAACCGATCAAGACTCGCAAAGCGTCATAGTCTGTGGCGCCTGACGTTGGCGGCCCCCCTCCGATGGACCTCGCTGCCTCGCCACCACGATCTGAACATAGACCCGTCCCCGGGAAACGCGAAGAGAGTCCTCGTCGGGTGCTCCAGCTCGGTAAACTGTTGCCTACGGCTTGGCACGGCTGAGCCTACGCCGTTGGACCGCTCAGACAACGCGGGTCGCGCGCCGCTTCGCAGCGGAAACGGCGAGGAGACCGCAACGCAGGCGCAGGGGGAAGGAGTGAACAAGTGGCTGGGACGTCAGATGTACCCGATGCAATGCGGGAAACTCACGAATGGCTCCGACACGCGATCGATGATGTGTGCGCCCATCACTTGAGCGAAGAGTATGCAGTCCTCGGTAGCAGAATGGCGGCGGCTCTCGCCCGGAAGCGACCCTCGCCGCTCGCAAGCGGCGCGCTGGAATCGTGGGCCTGTGGGATTCTCTACGCCTTGGGCAGAGTCAACTTCATGTTCGACCAGTCTCAGACTCCGTATCTGTCGGCCGAGCAGTTGTGTTCCATATTCCGGGTGAGCAAGAGCACGGGAGCAGCCAAGGCAAAGCGCATCGAGCAGTTGCTTCGAATTCGGGTCATGGATCCGAAGTGGTCACTACCGAGTCGCCTAGCCGACAACCCCGTGGCGTGGTGGATAGAGTTCAATGGTGTCGTATTGGATGCGCGCACTCTTCCCAAGGAGATTCAAGAGATCGTGTACCGGAAGGGTCTCATTCCGTACGTACCTTGAACGCAACGGCAAGAAGCGGAGCGGTCCGACTCCGCGCTTCAGCCGACGGAACCGCCGCACCATTGTCGTGGGCGCTATAGTAGCGCGAGCGGTTCCGGCGGCTGAGCGTGCGCCGGCTGTGTCGGGTGGATGATCGAGATCGGAGTGCCGGGGAGGCTGATCACGCTCGCGGTTCCGTCGACGCCGACGTACCTAGGTGGGCAGGTTCTTCAGCGCGCAGGAGACGACGTGCTTGATGCCCGGACCGCCGCGGGTCCGGGCTGCGGATAGAGCGATTCGATCGCGGAGAGTGTCGCCCAGGCGTTCGGCACGACGTCGATCGTATTGAAGCAGCGGTACGTGCGCGGCGTGGCGTCGGACGCGGCGAACATGGTGTTGAACGCGGACGCGAAGTTCGCGTGGCCGGCCATCGGCGCGGCGTAGGTGTAGACCTGAATGTTCTCTCGGAAGTGTCACGACATCCCGATTCATGCGGGGCTCGATGGGATCGCTGGGCAAGCCCTCGATCCCTGCTTCGCTTACCGTGGTACTATGCCGACGTGACGCTGCCGCAATCCAAGGTTACGGCTCAAGGCCAGATCTCCGTGCCCGCGGAGATCCGTCGAAAGCTCGGAATCGGTCCCGGGTCGGTGCTCGAGTGGGAGCAGGAAGGTGAGAGAGTCGTCGTCCGGAAGGCGGGACGCTATTCGTCGGAAGACATTCATCGTGCGTTGTTTGCCAAGCGTCCCGGGCCGCGAAGGCTGGAGGAGTTGAAGCAGGCAGTCGGGCAGCACGTGCGGGAAAAGCATGCGCGCCGTTGACACGAATGTGCTCGCTCGGCTCATTACGCGAGACGACGAGAAGCAGGTAGCGTCGGCGGAAGCATTCGTCAGCAAGGGCGCTTGGATTTCGCACCTCGTCATCGCCGAGACGACGTGGGTGCTCGGCGTTGCCTACGATCTGGGTCACGCTGAGATTGCGACGGCGGTCGAGATGCTGCTCAACCATGCGCAACTGACCGTTCAGGACGCCGATGTCGTCGAAGCAGCCTTGACCCACTACCGTCAGAAGCCGGCCCTCGGTTTCTCGGATTGCCTCGTTCTGGAGATCGCAAAGAAGGCCGGTCACCTGCCGCTCGGATCCTTTGACAGAGCGCTCAGCAAATTGGACGGCGTCGAGCGGATCTGAAGTTCGTCGTCGAGGTCGTCTCACCATCGCCGCGCGACGAGCGCCGGGATCGCATCGAAAAGA
This sequence comes from uncultured Thermoanaerobaculia bacterium, assembly GCA_964558905.1. Classification (GTDB taxonomy): domain Bacteria; phylum Acidobacteriota; class Thermoanaerobaculia; order Gp7-AA8; family Gp7-AA8; genus QHVT01. Next base: position 7,925 of record CAZLGP010000232.1, read on the forward strand.
TGGACGAGTACGCTGCACTCGGGGTGACGTTCTACTGGATTGTCGATCCGAACCTCCAGTCTCTCGAGGTGTTCGAGCTCACAAACGGACGCTATGCGCGCGCCGCGCGGGCCACCGAGGGCGGGATGGAACAGGTTCCGCGATGCTCCGGACTGAGGATCGATCTCGACGGGTTGTGGGCAGAGCTGTCCCGCCTCGGTCCGCCGCAGGAGTAGTACGCGATCGGTGGCCTTCGTTTGGGTGATCGCACCGACATGCGTAACACGCAGTGACTCCGCCGCCCTGTGCCGCTCGTACGACAGCGTGGACGCCGCGCAGGTTCGGAAGGCGTGCCGAGAACCTTCTGCCCCGCTATGCGTAGGGAAGTCAAACGACCTGTCTCGCCTCGGATGAAACGCTCCATCCGAGCGCGGCGCAGACAACCCGGAGGTGCACGCTTGACGATCCATCGCCGATCCCTTGTCCCGCCACTGCTGCTCGCCGCCGGAATCCTCGCGGCCACGGCTGTGTCCCTGCGCAGTTCCGAATCGTTCGCGTGGGCGCTGGCGGGCCCGTTCGTCATGGCTGCGACGGTCGTCGGGTTCCGGCGTCGGGCGCACTCGCGGAGGCAGCGGTTCGCAACGGTGCTGGTGTCCTCGGCGATCTTCATCGCCGGCGCGATCGTGGCAGTCGCCGATCCCGCGGGCGTTCCTCTGATGATGCCGATCCTCGGAGCCTGTGCAGCGATGCCGCTGTTCCCCCGGGCTTGCGCGGCCGCAGGCGGATGACGCGACCTCACCGATCGGAATTGGATTAACCTTGTCCGAAAATGACCACGCGTCCCGACCTCCGGATCACTCCCGAGGAGTACCTGCGCATCGAGCGCGCCGCGGAGTGGAAGAGCGAGTACATCGACGGCGAAGTGTTTGCGATGGCAGGCGCCTCGCCGCGGCACGTCCTCATTACGACCAACCTCGTCGGTGAGCTTCGTGATCGGCTGCGCGCAACGCCGTGTACGACGTACGCCGCCGACCTGCGCGTCGCGACGGACCGGCAGCGGCACTACACCTATCCGGACGTTGTCGTGGCCTGCGAACCTCTGCAGTTCGTCGACGAACAGCGCGACACGATCACGAATCCGACTCTGATCGCCGAGGTCCTCTCCGAGTCGACGGAGAAATACGATCGCGGAGCGAAATTCGAGCGCTATCGTTCGGTCCTCTCGCTAGCCGAATACATGCTCGTCTCTCAGGACCGCGTGCATGTCGAGCTCTACACGCGCCAGCCTCACGGAGCATGGGTCCTGCGCGAGTGGAACGACCCTGATGCAGAGATCGATCTCGGTTCGCTGCGATGCCGCGTGAAGGTCGCGGAGATTTACGCGAAGGTGGCGTTCGAGGAGGCGAGCGGCTAGCCCTTGCTTTCCATGAGGGTGTCATCCTGAGCCGCGCAGACGGCGAAGGACCTTCTCCGTTGCGTGCTGGAAGGTCCTTCGAAGCGGCGCGGCGAGCGGCGACGCATAGGCGGGCGGAGCGGACGTCAATTGGCCGTGCGCGCGAAGAGGCGACTGCGTTCCGTAACGCCGCCGTTGCATCTGAAACGGGCCCGGGGCATACGATGCGGCCATGGCCAGCAAGACGATCGAGGTCAATGGGCAGCGCCGTAGCGTCGACGCGCCGGACGACATGCCGCTTCTCTGGGTCCTTCGCGATCTGCTCGGGCTGACGGGCACGAAGTACGGGTGCGGCGTCGGTGCCTGCGGGTCGTGCACGGTGCTGGAGAGCGGCGTCGCGGTGCGCTCGTGTCAGACGACGCTCGCCGAAGCGGCGGGCAAGTCGTACTTGACGATCGAAGGCCTGTCGAAGAACGGCGATCATCCGATCCAGCGCGCGTGGATCGTGGAGGACGTCGCGCAGTGCGGGTACTGCCAGCCGGGCATGATGCTCGAGCTGCGGGCGCTGCTGAAGCGCAACGCTGACCCGTCGCCCGCGGAGATCGACGAGGCGCTGTCCGACCATGTCTGCCGGTGCGGGTCGTATCCGCGCATTCGCAAGGCGGCGCTCGTCGCCGCGCGGACGGGAGGTGCGCGATGACCGCCACGCGCCGCGAGTTTCTCAGAGTCGCAGGCGTCACGGGCGGTGCCCTGGTCTTCGGCGTCCGCATCGCCGATGCTCAGGGAGGGGAGGTGACACCGTTCGCGCCGAATGCATGGGTCACCATCCATCCCGACGGGCGGGTCCACGTGAAGGTTGGCAAGGTGGAGATGGGGCAGGGCGTACGCACGGCGCTGCCGATGATTTTGGCCGAGGAGTTGGATGCGGATCTGGCGGCGGTCACGATCGAGACGGCCTCGCCGAGTCCCGACTTCCGCTCCCTCGGCACCGGCGGCAGCGGCAGCGTGATGCGCTCGTGGGATCCCATGCGCAAGGCCGGCGCGGCGGCGCGGGCGATGCTCGTCGGGGCCGCGGCGGCGAAGTGGGCCGTGCCGGCGAGCTCGCTGACGACGCGCGACGGTTTCGTCCTCCACGAGCCGACGCGACGCCGCGCGGCCTACGGAGCGCTCGTCGCCGCGGCGGCGAAGCAGCCGGTGCCGGACGACCCGCCGCTGAAGAAACGCGACGCCTATCGCATCCTCGGCAAGCCGCGCCGGCGCGTCGACGCACCCGACATCGTGACCGGCAAGGCGACGTTCGGGCTGGACGTGCGCGTTCCGAACATGCGCTACGCCGTCGTCGCACGCGCGCCGCAACTCGGTGGAAAGCTGAAGTCCTTCGACGCGAAGGCGGCGAAGAAGGTCGCCGGCGTCCGCGAGGTCTTCGAGATCCCCAGCGGCGTCGCCGTCGTCGCCGATCACACCTGGGCCGCGATGCAGGGCCGCGATGCGCTCACCATCGAATGGGACGAGTCGCCGCACGCGTCGTTCGACAGCGACGCGCACCGCACCGCGCTGGAGAAGGCGATCGACAAGCCCGCGCTGACGATCCGAAAAGATGCGGCCGGCCTTTCGGGCTTCGATGCCGTGGAGCGCGTCGTCGAAGCAGCGTACTTCTATCCGTTCCAGGCCCATGCGTCGCTCGAGCCGGTGAACTGCACGGCACTGGTGACGAAGGACTCGTGCACGGTCTGGTCGCCGACGCAGACGCCAAACGGCGTCCAGCAACTCGCAGCCGCGCTGCTGAAGATCCCGGAGTCGAGCGTCACGGTCCACGTCATGCTCCTCGGCGGCGGCTTTGGCCGTCGCCTGGGCTACGACTTCGACCGCGAGGCGCTGGAGGTCGCGCGTCGCGCCGAAGGTACTCCGGTGCAACTGGTCTGGTCGCGGGACGACGACATGAAGCATGGCTACTTCCAGGCCGCGTCCGCGCATCGCCTGCGTGCCGGTCTCGACGCCGAGGGAGCGGTCGTGGCGTGGGAACACCGCAAGGCCAGCACGCCGCACAACGCCCGTCGTGTGCCGACGGAAGACGACAAGGTCAATCCCGAGACCGTGCGCGGATGGGCGTGGGGCGTCTACGACTCGCCGTATTTTGTGCGCGACGCGGAGATGTCGTACGCGGTAGTCGAGGCGCCCGTGCCGATCGGTCCGTGGCGGGCGGTGTTCTCGCCACCCTCGGTGTTCGCGCGCGAATGCTTCGTCGACGAGCTCGCCCAGGCCACCGGTCGCGATCCCTTCGCCATGCGCTACGCCCTCCTCGGCGGGCCCGGCTCGTACACGATCGGCGGAGAGAACATAGACCGCGCACGCATGCGCGGCGTCCTCGAGCTCGCGGCGAAGAAGAGTGGGTGGAAATCGGATGCCTCGACGCAGCGCGGCGTGGCGTGCAACGTCTTCCACACCGAGACCTACATCGCCTATGTCGTCGACGTAACGCTGCGCCCGGATGCTCCGCCCGATCGCTTGCCGTTCCGCGTCGACCGCGTCGTCTGCGCGCTCGACTGCGGCGTGGTCGTGAATCCTCTCGGCATCGCACAGCAGGTCGAGAGCGGCGTCCTCTGGTCGCTCTCGAACATGAAGAGCGAGATCACCGTGAAGGACGGCGCCGTGCAGGAGGGTTTCTACGTCGACTTTCCCGTGGCCATGATCGACGAGACCCCTCCGGTCATCGAGGTTCATCTCGTCGACAGCTCCGACGAGCGCCCGCACGGCATCGGCGAGCCGGTCGTCTGTCCCCTCGCCCCCGCCGTCACCAACGCCCTCTCCCGCCACCTCGGCCGCCGTATCCGCAAGCTGCCGATCGTTGCGGAGGATGTCTCATCGAATGTAGGAGCGCGGTAGCGAGGGGACTCGCCGCTCCGCGGCAATGTATGGAGTGCGGAGGCAACGCCTCCGCTTTTCCATTCGCGCGCCAAGAGCGCTACATTGCCGTCCTCGCCGCGTCATCGGAAAGCGAACGCGCGCCAAGAGCGGAGCGTTACTGTGTTCGCCGCGGTATCGGAAAGCGGAGGCGCTGCCTCCGCACTCCATAGCGGTGGACGGCGGCCTGCCCTATTCGAACGTCGACGCGTTCGACACCCTCACCCACGATCCGTCGCGCTTCTCATAGGTCATGATTCCCGCGTAGACGAAGCCGCGCTCGGTGCCGTCCTTCACGCGGCGGACGCGCATGCGGCTGAGGATCCAGGCCATGGAGCCGTCGTCGGAGACACGGATGACGGGCGGCTCGACGTCTTCGTAGACGGGGTAGGTCGCGCCTTCGAAGTAGCTCTCGAAGAACGACTGCACACCGGCGCGCGGCGTACGGTCGATGCGGCCGCTCGTTGCGCTGACGAACTGCTCGGCCGTCGTCGCACCGATCCAGGCGGCATCGCGTTCGATGTGAGAGCGGATCTCGCGGGCGTGCATTTCCCGCAGAGAAGCCATCTCGCGCTCGCCGTCGACCGGGGGCGGGCCGGGGAGGTCGATCGGGAGGCGGAGGATCACCGTCTCCTTCAGCCGCTCCTCGGGCCAGATCTTCATCCCGTCGAACGCGCGCAGCTGGCTCCGCGCGATGTAGTAGAGATCCCGACCGACGATCGTGCCCGTGAGGGGGATGTCGGAGAGCGGGTGGGCCTGCTCGAGGACGTCGAAGCGGATCACGCGGCGCAGGTCGGGATCGAGCCACGCGCGCACGACGCGCCACGGATCGATTCCGTTCTGCACGCCGATCAGGCTGCGGTCGTGGAAATAGAGCCCGTCCACGCCGCCGAGGGTGACGGAGGCGGGGAGATGGAGCAGGGCGTGCTCCTTCGTCGCGATGTCGACGCGCACGACGCCGTCGGTGTGCGAGGCGACGAAGAGTGTCTTCCCGTCGGGCGTCATGGTGATGCCGTTGAAGAACGCGCCGGGCAGGGTGAAGTAGGTCTCGATCGCCTCCGCGTCGCGGCGGATGATCCACACTCCCTGCATTCCCGTTCCGTATACGTCGCCGCTGGGCGCGATCACGAGATCGTTCATCCAGGTCGGCGCCTCGGGGGACCCTCCGGGGCGGGCGTATCTGCGGATCAGGCGTCCGCTGTCGAGATCGAAGCGGAACACGGCGCCCTGACCGCGCGTCGACGGGTCGTCGACCTCCATCGGCGGGCGATCGATGAAGTTGCCGGCGACGGCCCACAGCTCGCGTCTCTGCGGATCGATCTTCATGCCGAGGACGGAGGTCAGGCCGTCGCGGCGGGAGGAAACGAAATCGGTCGTCGTGCCGTCCGCGTCGATCCTCACGATCCTCGCCTTGTACATGCTGCCGGCGTAGAAGGTGTTCGTCTTCGGGTCGAAGGCGATGCTCTCGGGGATCAGGTCCTTCTCGAGGAGAAACGCCGTCTCGCCGCGGACGAGCGGCGCGGTGCGGGCCTTCATGAGCGAGACCAGCTCGGTGAAGCGAGGGTCCTCCTTCAGCGCCGTCCAGGCGGCGTCGGTGTCGTCGAAGCGGGCGCCGAGCGCAACGACGTCCCCGAGTGGCCGCAGCGCCTCGTCCGGCTTTCCGCCGCGTGCGAGCGCGCTGGCGAGCTGGAGGCGCCCCGACACGGAGCGCGGCAGCGCCTGCAGAACGCGGGCGTACAGAGCGGCCGCCTCATTCCACTGTGCGGCGTCGTACGCGGCGGCGGCGCGTGCGGCGATCGCCGGCACGCTGTCATCCGTCTGCTGCGCCGACGCGGCGAAGACGAGAAGGGCGAGGGAGATGAGGATCACGATTCTGACGAACATTCGACGAGCACCTTCAGCACGCCGGCTCTTTGGGCATGCTCGAACGCGGCCACCGCATCGCTCAGCGAGTACCGCGCGTGAATGAGATCCGTGGGATCGGTCTTTCCCTCAGCGAGGAGTTTCAGTGCCGGAGAGAACGGACCGCACCGGGAGCCGATCAACGTGATCTCGTCGACGACGAGCGATGACGCGTTGACGGTGAGGTCGCCGGCGTAGGTGCTCTTCATCACCAGAGTGCCGCGAGGGCGGAGAGCGGTGCGGGCGAGCGCGAAGCCGGACGCCGAGCCGCTGCACTCGATGGTGATGTCGAACGAGCGGGGCGGGATGGCCGCCGGGTCGAGGGTGGCGATGCCGAGGCGCTCGAGGAGGGCGAGCTTTTCGCGATGGCGGCCGGTGGCCGCGAGGCGGCAGCCGGTGAGAGTAAGGCTGCGGGCGACGAGCTGCCCGAGCTTGCCGTCGCCGATGACGAGGACGCGATCGGACTCGCGGATGTTGATCTGCTGCTGGATCTCCAGCGCCGCGGCGAGAGGTTCGGTGAACACCGCTTGCTGGGTCGGGAGGTCGTCCGGAACGACGTGGAGGTTGGTGACGGGGAGGGTCAGGTGCTCGGCGAATGCTCCGTTGCGGCCGGCGATGCCGAGAACGTTGCGGCGTTCGCAGTGCGTCGGACGCCCGTTGCGGCAGGCTTCGCAGTCGCCGCAGACCGCGTTGATCTCCCCGACGACGCGCCTGCCGCGCAGCTCCTCGGAGCCGCTCTCCACGACCCCGACAAACTCGTGGCCGGGAATCCCTGCGAACGGATAGTAGCCGCGGGTCAGCTCGATGTCGGTGTTGCAGACTCCGGCCAGAAGCACGCGGATGAGGGCTTCTCCCGGCGGAGGCGATGGCATCGGAACGTCGTCGCGGAAAGTGAGCCGGCGATCTTCGAGCCACAGCGCGCGCATCCCGCTACTTCACCAGCAAAGCCCGCGAAGCGCAATCGGTGTTCACCACAGAGACACAGCGCGGCAACAGCCGCAACACGATCTCTGCGCGAGATTCACGGCGATGATTCGCGAACGACCGTGACCGGTACTACTTTGCGCGACCGGCCTTCTTCTGCACGCGCTCCGGTTCGTTCACGCCGTGCAGCAGTTTCTTGCGGAACTTTCCGACCTCGGCTTCGCTGTGGGCGTAGAGCGACACGCGGTAATACGCCTTGGCGATGTTGCCGCCGCCGGTTCCGCAGATGATGATCGGTCCGTCGGAACTGGCAAGACCTCCCGTCCGTGCGCTCAGAAAATCGTGATTCTCGATCACGGTCTCGATGCGGCAGTCCTTCGGCAGATCCAGGCCCATCTTGCTGAGAAAGCGGCGCGGGTCCTTCAGGTACGCCAGGACCTCGCGGGGCGTGGACTCCCAGAAATGAAGGTGAAACGGCTCATCGCGAATGATCTTCGATACGGCGGAGAAGTCGACGATCTTTGTGGGCATGCAGTGCTCTCCTTGTTCGAGGAGTGTCGCGTGTGCCCCAAAGCCCTACCCCACCGCGCGGCTCGCACCTTGCATTGCTGGATCCCGGATCCCCTCCCCGGTCTCTGACGTCCTTGACGAGCGGCACCGCCGCGTGGAGAAAAAACGCATGGCCAAGCAGACCAACGCCCCGAAACTCATCACCTGGATCATCTGTCTCGTGCTCTTTCTCGTCGCGGTCCTCGCGCACTTCGGAATGATCCGCGTCAGCAATGACATTGCGTCCTGGTCCTGGATCATCGGGTATGCCCTGCTCCTGGTGGCCGCCCAGGTCAAAGGCTTGTAGCCGACGCTGCCTGACGGCAGCCCGGCGCGTAAACGCATTGGCTCTTCTGGATGACGCGCGCCGCGGAGAGAGCCCTACCTCCCGGCCTCGATCTCCTTCAGTAGCTCCTCCGCCTTCGCGACTTCACGCAGCATCCACAACAGATACCGCACGTCCGCGCTCACGTTTCGCGCGATGTCGGGGTTGAACGCGAAGTCGTTCGCGACGTTCTCCCACACGCGGTCGAAGTTCACCCCGACGAGCTCGCCGCGGCCGTTCACGACCGGGCTGCCGGAGTTGCCTCCGGTGGTGTCGCCGTCGGCGAGGAAGTTGACCGGCAGATCGAGGTCGCCGGGAGCGGCGGCGAGCACTGCCTCGGGCACGTCGAACGGGTCGGCGTCGGTGTGCTTGTCCACGACGCCGAGAAGGGTGGTTCGTGGCGTGTAGTAGACGCCGTCGCGCGGCGCGTAGCCTTTCACGTGTGCGAACGACACGCGCAGCGTCGAATTGGCGTCGGGGGCGACCGGCTTGCCCGCGTGCGCGATGACGGCGCGGCGCCATTCGGGACGGAGGCGCGAGATCGTCCCGTCCCAGCGATTCTTTCGCTCGAGAAGCGTGTCGATCTCCGCATTGAGGGCGAAGCCCAGCTCGACCAGCGGGTCTTTGCGCGCGTGCAGCTGGGCTGGCGTCTCCTCGAGCATCTTCAATCGCTCGCCGAGGTCGAAGAGCTTCGTACCGGCGTACAGATCATCGATCGAGGTGATGCGCTCGAGCGCGGGGATGTTCTGCCCCTTGGCGCGCCGCAGGAAGTCGGCGAGGAGAGCCCTGTCCGCGGGTGCGTAAAGGGCCTTCTGGTCGCGCTCGAGTTGCGCGCGCACGCGGCCGATCGAGCGTTCCATGAACACGGAGTCGCGCTCGGCATCGGGCTTCTGCCGCTCGATTGCCGATCGCGCGATCGCCAGGGCGAAGACCAGCGCTTTCGGGCCGGTCGGCGCAACGGACCCGGACGTCATGCGGATGTGGTCGAGGAGGAAGTCGCGCTCGGCGGTCTTTTTCTTCTCGGCGGCCATCGCGCCGAGTCCTTCCCACGCCGCGACGGCTGCGGGCTGCTTCTGCTCGCGCGACCAGGCGAGCACCGTCTGGTCGGCCTCGCGCTGTTTCTCGAGGATGCTGCCGCGCTTGAACCCCGCGAGCTGGCCTTCTCCGTTCTTCTGGCGGTTCGCGAGCGTCTTCACGAGACCGGCGACGGCGATCTCACCTTCGCTGTTTCCCTTCGTCGCCTCCTCGAGAATCTGGATCCAGTCGCGATAGACGCTCGCGCGCGCCGCGAACCAGGCGTGCCGCTCTTCCATCTCCGCCGCCGTCAGTGCCCGGTAGGTCGTGCCGGGATATCCGAGAACCATGACGAAGTCGCCCGGCTCGACGCCTTTCGCGGCGAGGGGGAAGAAGAACTCCGGGCGGAACGGCTTGCCGTCGACGTACGCGCGGCCGATCGCGAAGTCGCCGGTGTGCCGCGGCCACATCCAGTTGTCGATCTCGCCCCCGAACTCTCCGACCGCCCGTGGCGGCGCGTAGACCAGGCGCATGTCGGCGAGCTCGGTCATCTCCTGCAGCACGTACTGCACGCCGCCATCGTGCGCCGCGACTCGGCACCGCGATCCCGGCTGCTTCTCGCACCTGGCGACGATGGCGTTCGAGCGCTTTTCGATGGCCTCGAATCGCTGCCCATCGCTCGCTCCCCGGGGCACCGCCGCGAGCACCTCACTCGTCACGTCGGTAAAGCGCCGGGGAATGGTGATGCGCACGGTGCGGCTGCGCAGCTCCGCATCACGGGTGCGGGCCAGGAACCCGTTCGCGATGATGTCGTTCTCGGGCGTCGCATGCTCCTGCAGGACGCCGAACAAGCAATGATGATTGGTCACGAACAGCCCTTCGGCCGAGATCCACCCTCCCGAGCATCCGCCGGTGCTGATGGCGGCGGCGAGCAGGCCCGTCCCGCGTTCCGGATCCCATAGCCGTTCCGGCGGCAGTTCGAGCCCCTGGGCCTTCAGCCAATGCGGGTCGAGCTCGAGGACCTGCTGCGGGGTCCATTTCCCTTCGGAGGCGAAAACGGTGGAGGCGCAAAGGAGGGTGAAGAAGAGCTTCTTCATTGCGAGGGATCATATAGCGCGCCGCGTCGGCCGCGGCGCGATACTTCGGGTTCCGCCCCGGCTCGGCTTCGGGGATCTCACGCGCGATGATGGTGGAGCGAAGGCGGCGGAGCGTGGTTCGCTTTCGTGGGATCCGATTTGGATCGCCGAGTGGCCTCTTCATCATCGGTCCTGGAACCTTTCTCGACGCGGCCCGTAGTTCAACAACACACGAAGAACGTGGGTGCCTCAGCTGGGTGTTTTTGTCGAGCTCCAATGGCGTGACACGACACTGGGGGCAGCACACTGGAAAGGAAAACGATGTTCGCGCTACTCATGGGGCTGAAGACGATGTCTCCGGTAGAGGTTCAGCAGATCATTCGTGACGGACGAGTCACGATCATCGATGTGAATTCACCTCAGAGTTGGGCAACCAGTCGCGTTCCTGGCGCGGTCCATCTCGACCCTGTCGCATTCGCGGAAAGTGACTTGCCTCCGGACAAGGATGCGATCGTCGTGTTCTATTGTTCGAACTTCCTCTGCAGGAAAGCGCCGAATGCAGGTCGTCGAGCACGGCAGATGGGATACCGCGACGTTCGCGTCATGTCAGCGGGGATCGCCGGGTGGCTCAATGCGAAGCTGCCGACTGAGAGTGGCCCCGCACGACAGGGTGCCTCCTCGTGAGCGCCCGGTCGGCCGTTGCGGGAAGGCGACGGATCGACGGACGCCTGTAGGATGCGAGTCATGACCTTTCTCCGTGCTCTGCGGCATCTTGCGATCGCCGAGGGGATCTCCACGCTGGTCCTTTTCGGGATCGCGATGCCGCTCAAGTACTTCGCCGGCATGCCGATGGCGGTGACGATCGTCGGCTCGATTCACGGGTTCCTGTTCGTTGTGCTCGTGGCGATGCTGCTCCTCGCCATCCGCAAGGTGCCGATCTCGATGAAGATGGCCGCGGCGGGAATCGCGGCGGCAGTCATTCCGGGAGGGCCGTTCGTGCTGGATCGAAAGCTCGCACGAATCGACGGCTAAGCCGGCACGGCCGGCAGCGCTGGATGCTCCGCCTTACGGCACGCTACGGATACGTTCGACCGTCGCGGCTTCGGGCGGCGCCGCGTGCCTGACGTTTCCACGACACTAGTGCCCCTTCAATCTTGTTTCTGTGGGTGATTTGCGAGCGCCGGTGGGCCGGAAGCAGACGGTCCGCCGCCGCCACAAAGCACTCACAGAAACAAAGAGTGAAGGGGCCACGAGGCCGGCACCCCGGCTGCGCTGGTTGCTCCGCCTTGCGGGACGTTGCGGACCCATTCAACGGTCGCGGCTTCGGGCGGCAGCGCGCCTGAGATTTCTATTCAAGCGCAAGTCTGAACATCCGCCCATCGCCCATCCGTTCGAACCCGACCCGCCGCAGATACTTCGCATGTGCCTCCGTATCCGCGGGACTCAGGATTTCGCGGATACCGAGGCGGCGGAAGAAATCCGCCTCGTCGCGGAAGAGGAATCGGCCGACCTTCAGGTCCCGATATTGCGGCACCACGTAGTCGAGCTCCACATCCAGGCGGTCGCCGCGGATGGTGCCGAGGAGGACGCCGGCGGGAACGAGGTCGCGCAGGACCAGGACGGCGAGGCGCCCGCCTTCGGCCTCGCGCGGGTCGTAGTGGAACGTGGGGAAGAAGTGCCTGATGTCGTCTGCCTGGAAGTCGAGGAAGTAGTGCAGATACGGCGCGTTCGCCCGGATCTCGAGGATGCGGAAGATCTCGCGACGACGCTGCAGGCGAAGCAGTTGCACGACGTTGATGGTCGCGGTCATGAGGTTGAGGATGCCCACCGGATAGGCACCGATGAGGAATCCGTACAGCGAGAACGTCGCCGCTCCGGCGAGGTTGATGACGCGAAGGCGCACGATGGAGCGCATCAGGAGCGACGTCGCGATCAGCACCGATGCCGCGTAACCGAGAAGAGGAAGCCAGGACGACTGAGTCATGCGCGAACGATAATGCGTTCCGCGCGTGACGACGGAAGCTCAGTCGAAGATGTCCGCGAGCGGCAGCTTCCAGCCGGGGACGACGTCCTCGATCTCGAGGACGTCCACGACCGGCGTGGCACTTCCGCGGCGATGAATGCGTGCGCTCTTCGTGCGCGGGTCGACGATCACCACCGCACGAACGCCTGCGCGAAGCCAGTCGAGGGTCTTCTCTTCGATCTCGCTGTAGCTGTCATTCGGTGAGACCACCTCGAAGGCGGCGTCGGGTGCGCCTTCAAAAAAACGTGGCGTGCGGATCACGCGTTCGGCACGGACGAACGCAGCGTCGGGTGCGCGCACGGTATCGGGGCTGCGTTCGATGCGGAACCCGGTCTCGGAGGCGTATACCTTTCCGAGTCCATGCTTTTTCACATGAACCGCAAGGCTGGCGATGATCTCCGCGGCGATACTCCCGTGACTCGCGCCGGAAGGTGACATCTTCCGCAACTCTCCTCGTACGAGCTCATAGCGCACCCCGTTCTCAGGGAGGCGAAGGAGCTCATCCGCCGTAGTGAGCGTCGCAAGCGTCACGTGAGTATCGTACGCCGAAGTCGTGCCGTCCTGTTGGAGCTCGCCCATGTTCTTCCAAGACTCCCTCGGAGGGAATCGCGGCGCAACTTTTCTACAGCCTGAGGAACGTCCGGCGTGACATGACACTGGCAGTCAGTCAGCGTCCCGGAGGGACATCAGAGGGTAGCCGGTGGCAAGCGCGAAAGCGCGCAGCCACCGGGATGGCGTCCGCACACGAAACCGCCCCGGTAGGGGCGGAAGAAGCGGTCTGTCGCCCCGGCCGGGGCGGAGATCGACTACGAATGCCCGATCCGGTGGCGGCGCTTCGCGCTCGCCACCGGCTACCCTCTACCGCGCCTTCGGCGCAGCCAAGCCGGCATCGCGCTTCGCGCAGCGCTTTGCGCCCCGCTCCGCGCTCTGCGTACCGCTCTGCGCGCCCGAAGCCGTGACCATCCGGCGCTCCGCGCCCGTGCTCCGCGTGAGGGGCGACCGCCGGATGAAAGCCCTCGGGGAGATCGAGCGCCGGTGTGTGGATCACACCGGCGCTCGGAAGAGACTCAGTACCGCAGACGGACGCCGAGCTGGATCAGCCGCTGCTCGCCCTGGAGAGGATCTCCGGCGAAGACGGTCGGCTGGCCAAAATTCGAAGCACGCTGATTTCCGATGAAGCGGGCGGGGTTGTCGGCATTGAGGACGTTGAAGATCTCGGCGAGCGCTTCGACGCCGAAGCCCGCGCCGAGGCGGAACTCACGGGAGAGACGAAGGTCGATCTGGGTCATGCTGTCACCGCGGCGGTTGTTCACTTGAGAAACGCCGGCCGGCAGATCGAAGGCAAAGCCATCGCCGTTGAGGTCCGCGCCGGCCCATTCCGTATACGGGAGACCGGAGCGATAGCGGAGGATGCCGGAGATGTTGATCGCGAACGGGGCGCGGTAGACGGTGCTCAGCGTCACCCGATGACGGGCGTCGGTGTTGAGCGGTCCGAAGCAGGCGTCGCAGAGGGGGTTGAGGGGATTCACGGACTGATCGGCCACGGCGCTCAGATCGGGCTGATGTCCCGCGGCGGTGATGCGGAACTCGTCCGCGCCCGCGAGGATGTTGCCGGTCGCTTCCGACCAGGTGTAGAAGCCCTGCAGCTCGAGCCTGTCGCTCACGCGGCCGCGCACGCCGAGGTTCACGCCGTCGTAATCGGCCTCGCCGTCGCCCATCCAGATGCGGAAATTGCCGAACTGGTTGAAGCGGCGGAGGCCGGTGGCCGGATCGATCGGATTGGCGCGGAAGCGGTAGGGGACGTTCCGATAGCGGATGCGCACGAGATCGACCGTGAGGCCGAGGTTCGGGGTCATCTCGCCGGACCAGCCCAGCGACATCTGCGTCGATTCCGGCGCCTCGATGTTCGGGCTGGCGACTTCGTTGGGAATCGGCCGGGCCGCGGTGGGAAGCTGGTTGGTGGGCAGCGGCTGGCCGATGCGATACAGCGAGCCGTCACCATTGAGGATGCCGGTCGCGTTCACGTGCTGGTAGGTCTGGCCGAAGTTCGACTGGACGGCCGCCGAAGGGAAGAGGATCGTGGCGTTTGTGTACGGGAAGTCGTAATAGATGCCCCAGCCGCCGCGGATCATCTGCTTACCACCGCCGGTGAGGTCGTACGTGAAGCCCAGCCGCGGACCCCAGTTGTTGGAGTCGTCATCCAGCCCCGAGCTTCCCCGGATCTCCTGCAGGTAGTACTCGTTGTAGGTGTTCTGGGTGGTGAGGGTCTGCCAGATCGGATTGCTGCTCTGGTCGAGGTCGAAGCCCTGCCAGAGGTCGTAACGCAATCCCAGGTTGAGCTGCAAGCGGTTGGTCAGTTGCCAGTCGTCCTGAACGTAGATGCTGTACTGGTCAATGGGCGTGGAGAACTGGTTGAAACCGGAATAGACCTCGATGCGCGTGATCGGCGAGTCGAGGGTGTTGCCCTGGAAGAAGTACCGGCCGGAGAGACCGGAAGAGAAGCTGCCGCCGAGCGTCGGCTCGTGGATGTAGTTGATGCCCGCCTTGAGATCGTGACGCGAGCCGGCGATCGTCATCGGGAAGGAGAGGTCGTTCTTGAACTGATGCTTGATCTGCTCGGTGGTCTGGGGCACGTTGAAGTTCTGGCCCGCGTTGACGCCGTTCGCGAAGACCATCGTCGGCTGATCGGTCACGGGCAGGATCGCGTTCTCGAACGTGCTGTACTGATAGAGGAAATCGTTGACGAACGAAGTCCCCACTTGCGCGGTATGTCCCGCGAGGATGGACCGATACTCGCTGTTGAGCAGGCCGATGTTGTCGGGCGTCGAAAGCGGGCTCGCCGAATAGACGTCCTTGTAGTCCTGCTGCCCGTAGCGGAGCTGCAGCTGCTGGCGGCTCGACAACGCCCACGTGGCCTTCCCCGTGACGAGCTGGTCGTCATACGGGTTCGGTACGGCGGTGGGGAGGTCCGGGAAGATCGATCGCGTGGCGGGCGACAGGGTGAACAACGTCTGGCGATCGGTGGTGTCGTAGGTGAGGAAGAAGTGGGCCACGTCGCGAATGATCGGACCTCCGAACGCGATGCCGTACTGTTTGCGCTCGTAGTTCGTCTTGTCGCGTCCGGCCCGATCCTCCGAGGTCGTCTTGGCGTTGAGGCTCTTATCGCGGAAGTAACCGTAGAGCGTTCCGCCGAAGTCGTTCGTCCCGGTCTTCGTCACGACCGTCAGCACGCCGCCGGTCGAGCGACCGAATTCGGCCTTGTACTGCTGGGTCTGGATCCGGAACTCCTGGACGGCCTCGAGGTTGAAGTTCTGCAGCGCTCCGCCGATCGTGTCATCGGTATTGTCGCCGCCGTCGATGAGGTAATTGACGTTCCGGCCGATCCCTCCGTTGAGGGCTACGACGAGCTGCCCGGGCTTCGTGGGATCAGGGTTCACCCCGAGCGACGTCCCTGGAGCCAGCGACGCGAGGTTGGCGAACTGGCGCCCGTTCAGCGGGAGGTTCTCCAGTTCCCGCTGACTGACCACGGTGCCGAGGCTCGGACCCGTCGCGATCAGAGGTGCGTCGGCCGTTACGGTGATCGACTCCTGCACCGAGGCCGGCTTCATGCTGAAGTCCAGCGTGCGCGTCGTGGCGACGTGCAACTCCAGTTGCGGAACCATCGTCGTCGCGAAGCCGGAAAGCTCCGCGGTGACCGTGTAGCGGCCAGCCAACAATGTCGGCGTGCGATAGGTTCCGTCGGCGCCGGTGACCACTGAGCGTGTCACGCCGGTCGCGTCGTTCTTTGCGGAGACGGTCACACCCGGCAGCGGGGCATCGCTGGCGTCTGTGACTCTTCCGGTCAATACCGCACCCGATGTTTGTGCATGCGCTGTCAAGGGAACGAGGACGATCAGGAACACAATGACTGCAATGAGTCCAATGAAGGGACGTTGGGGCATCACTCCTCCTTATGGGCACCTTCCGACGATTTTGGGTGCGCCGTGTGCGCGACTCGCGCCAAGTGGGCGAAAGAGCGGACATCGTGGCGGTAAGTGATTGAAAGGACAGTCGAAATGCGTTCGCGGTGGGCCGTCGGGAGGAAGGGAGGCGAGACATAAGGAATTCGGTTTTTCGAATCACCGATTCTTAAAATCGAAGTTCGCTGTGCTTGCGGACTGGGTAGTGCGAGGAATTGCCGAGAGTTGCGCGACGAACGACTCCCAGGAAGCACCGCCTTCGGGGTCCATTCACTTCTGGGTCAGCAATCGAGCAGCCGGCCGAGTTTGACCCGCCTTTTGCGCACGGATTGACCCCTGTTCGCATTGTCTGCTCGTAATTTCGTCCGCTCGCGCCTCTTCGGCAACCGGGCGGCAAGACGATCTACGCCTGGGCGGTCGTGGGAGACTGCGATCCCACGGAGCTGCGCAGCAACATGTTCGAGATGGAGTGGCCGCCGAAATCGGGTAAGCGCCAGCAGTTCCCCGAAGCCGATCGCGCGTCGTGGTTCCCGATCGAGGAGGCGCGTGCGCGGATCCTCAAAGGACAAGTACCGTTCCTCGAGGAGCTGGTTGGCGGTTGACGATGCCGAGTCGTCAATCCTGAGCGAGCGCAGCGAGTCGAAGGATCAAGTGAGCCCTCACGCAAAGCGCTCCGATGCACGTCCAGCGAGAGGGCTCCCTTGATCCTTCGCCGTCTGCGCGGCTCAGGATTGGGTTGGCGGTTGGCGGTGGAGCCGCGACGCAGCACCGTTTCGTCCGCCAAACCGCCAACCGCCAAGTCGACCATCACAGACTCCCTCTTCCCCCTTGTGATACTCCCCGCAGCAAATGGTTCCGGGCTCTCTCGGTCGCCTGGTCTCGCGTGCGTTCGATGAGCTCGAACGCAGAGGGAGTGTCTTCATGCTGCCCGCGCGGAAGTTCGCGAAGCGCGACGCCGCGCACGACACCTCCGTCGCCATTCACGGCCGTCGCGCCGGCGTCCCGCTGGGGATCTCCGCGGGGCCGCACACGCAGATGGCGCAGAACATCCTCCTTGGATGGCTGGGCGGTGCACGCGTTTTCGAGCTGAAGACGGTGCAGGTCGCGGACGCGATCACCATCCCGCGGCCGTGCATCGACGCGCGCGGCGTTGGCTACAACGTCGAGTGGTCGCAGGAGCTCAGAATCGAGCAGTCGGCCGAGGAGTATGTGAAGGCGTCGATGCTGATCGACATCTTCGCGGCGCACCTCGGCATGCCGCGCGACTGCGTCCTCGATCTCAGTGTCGGATACGACCTGGAGGGCATCCGGAGCGAGCCGATGCGCGCGTTCATGCTGCGGCTGAAAGATGCCGGAGCGCGCGTCGACGAGCTCCGCGCGCAGCTCGATCCGCGATGGCGCGATCTCGATTTCGAGACCGGCATCGCCTCCACGGTCACCCTCAGCACGTTTCACGGATGCCCGGTCAGCGAGATCGAGCGCATCGCCGATTTTCTGATGGCCGACATGGGCCTCGACTGCACGATCAAGCTCAACCCCACGCTCCTCGGCGCCGCCGACGTCAACGCCATCCTCCGCGAGCGACTCGAATACGCCGACGTACACGTCCCTCCGGGCGCATTCGAGAAGGATCCCGATTTCGAGGACGCGACGGCGATCGTGGATCGGCTGCGGCAACGCGCCCGTGAGCTCGATCGCGGCTTCGCGATCAAGCTGACGAATACGCTCATCGTCGAGAATCGCAGCGACTTTCTCCCTCGATCCGAGAGGTTCGCGTACCTCTCCGGCCCGCCGTTGCACGTGCTCGCGATGCATCTCGTGCAGCGCTTCCGGCGCGTCTTCGGCACGTCGCTGCCGATCTCCTTCTCGGCGGGGATCGACCGCGCGAACTATCCCGACGCGGTGTGCCTCGGACTCGCCCCGGTGACGGTCTGTACCGATCTGCTCAAACAGGGCGGATACGGCCGCCTGCAGTCCTACGCGACGGAGCTCGCCTCGAGAATGGAAGTCGCCGGCGCGAAGACGATCGCTGAGCTCATGAAGACCGGCGACCTCGATGCTTATGTCGCATCACTCGAGAAGAACCATCGCTACGTCCGCGATTCACACGTGCGCATGCGCGGCCATCAACTGCGAGCGCTCACCGCCGGCGACTGCTCCTGCTGCGACCTCTGCATCGGCGTCTGCCCGAACGCCGCGATCTTCACGATCCCCTCGTCGACCGCCCGCTATCAGGTCGTGATCATCGACGACTGGTGCAACGACTGCGGCAACTGCGAGACCTTCTGCCCCGACAACGGCGCGCCGAACCGCGTGAAGCCGCGCTACGCGCTCGCATCCCTGGAGACATCATGACCCGACAACTCCTCGCTCCATACCTCGACTCCATCGCCGATCCGGTCCTCGATGCGCTGCACGGACGCAGCATGCTGCTCACGCGCGAGTGGTCGCGCGACGAGCTGGACGCAGTCGTCCACGTCGCGCAGGCTCTGGAGATCCTCGACCGCCGCGGCGAGTCGACGCGATTGCTCCCGGACGAGCTGCACTACGCGCTCTTCTTCGACAACTCCACGCGCACGAAGTCGAGCTGGGCCGGCGCCTCGGTCCGCCTCGGGGGAACGCCGATGGTGGTCGACGGCTCGTCGACGCAGGTGGCGCACGGGGAGACGGCCGAGGAGACGGGGGCAATGCTGGGCATGAACGCGCACGCTCTCGGCATCCGCCACGACCTCATCCTCGGCGAAGGCAACACGTTCATGCGCGGCGTGAAGGCGGGCATCGACGCGTATCTGCGCGAAGGCGGCGAGAACCGGGTCGTGCCGATCGTCAACCTGCAGTGCGACGTCGATCATCCGACCCAGACGCTTGCCGACCTCTGCTACCTCCGCGATCGCTTTCCCGATGGACTCGAAGGCAAGACCATCGCCGTGAGCTGGGCGTACTCGCCGAGCTACGCGAAGCCGCTCTCGGTGCCGCAGGGCTTGATCTCGCTGCTGCCCCGCTTCGGGATGAACGTGCGCCTCGCCCATCCGCCCGGCTACGACCTGATGCCCGAGGTCGTGGAGGCCGCGGAGAAGACCGGCAACTTCGCGCGGTCGTCGTCGATGGACGAGGCCTTCGACGGAGCGGACATCGTCTATCCGAAGAGCTGGGGTCCGTACGACCTGATGCTCGAGCGGAAGACCGGCGATCTGAAAACGATCGAGAAGCGCGCGCTCGAGCGCAACCGCGCGCATACGGACTGGATCTGCGACGAGCGGCGGATGAAACGCACGCGCAATGCTCTCTACATGCACTGCCTGCCCGCGGACATCGGCGCGGAGGTCGCGCCCGAAGTCCTCGAGCGATTCCGCTTTTCGCTCGCGCGGGAAGCTAACAAGAAGCTGTACGTGATCATGGCCCTGCTCGCTCTGAGCAAAACGAACATCCGGGGAGTCCTGCAATGACATCCGTTCTCGAATCGACCACGACGCAACTCGACGCAAAAATCACGCGGCTTGCGCGGCAGTACCGCACGCTCGCGGTGCAGATCCTCAGAGAGGCGATCCGCATCCCGGCCGATCATCTCGACGACGATCCGATGTGCGGACTCTCCGGACACGAGCTCCCGCGCCTCGAGTATCTGCAAGGGACGATTGTCGAGATCGGCGCCGTGGACGGTCCGGACGATGTCTGGCTCGATCCGTTCGGCAACCTGGTGTGGGTCGTTCAGGACGCGAGCGACGGCATTGACGCGGAAGAGAAGAAGGTCGTGATGTTCGACGGCCACACGGATACGGTGAATGCGCTCCGCCAGCGCTGGCACGAGGCCATCGGCGGCGGCATCGATCCCTATTTCGGCTGGATCGATGGGACGAAGGTCGATCGAGAGTTCCTGTCGAAGGAGCTCGGCTATCTGCCGCCGGAGCGCGACTGGGAGTACCTCGTGTGGGGTCGCGGCGCGGCCGATCAGCTCTCGGGCGTCGTCAGCCAGATCGTCGCGACGAAGATCCTGCGCGAGTGCCGCGCCGAGGGAGCATTGCGCGGCGTGATCGTCCGGTCGTATGGAACGGTGTCGGAGGAGGACAACGACGGCGGCTCGCCGATGTACCTGCTGCGCGAGGAGTACCCGCACGCGAGCGCCGACAAGATTCCGGACGCGGTGATCATCACCGAGGGTACGGGCTGCGCGCAGCTCGGGCCGGTGGGGTTGTATCGCGGACAGCGCGGGCGCATGCAGATCGAAGTGGAAGTGACCGGCAAGAGCTGCCACGGCTCGATGCCGTGGGAAGGGCGGAACCCGCTCGAGTACGGTGCGGCGATGATCGTCGAAGCCTCCCGGTCCGTGAACTTCGCGCACGACGACTTCCTCGGATCCGGCACGCGCACCGCGAGCTGGGCCACGCTCGCCACGCCGAGCGACTGCGCGGTGCCGGAGCGCTTCACCTTCCGCTTCGATCGCCGCCTGACGGTGGGCGAGGACACGGACGTCGCGCTCGACGAGGTGCGGTCGCTGCCCTCCGTGGCGAAGGCGATCGCGGACGGGTTGCGGGTCGACGTACGCCCGCCGCTCTACACCGATGCGACGTGGCGCGGCTACCGGCTCAACAACCCGCAGATCTATCCCGGCTGGATCACTCCCGAAGAACACCCGGTGGTGGCGGCCGGCGTCGACACGTTCCGCCTTGTGACCTCACGCGATCCGCGCCTGGCGCGGTGGATCTTCTCCACCGACGGCGTGGGCTTTCCGACGAAGAGCTTCACGCCGCCGGAATCGAAGCGCTGGATCCGCGACGGCGCGTATGTGTGGCCGCCGATGCTCGGTATCGGGCCGGGAATCGAGCAGAACACGCACAAGATCGGCGAATGCGTGGACTCGCGCGAGTTCGTGCCGGTGGTGGCATTCCTCGCCAGATTCCCCTCCCGCCTCGTGGGAGTTAAGTAGGGTCAGACCTAAAATCTCTACTTAACGCCACCACGGCGGTTCAAGCGTCCACATGTGCGCCGCGTTAAGTAGAGATTTTAGGTCTGACCGTCTGACCCTACTTGACGGCCGCGGATCGTCCGGCGGCGCGGTGTACCCGCATCCGCTGCAGACCATCGTCGTGACTGCCGTCAGCACCGCGCTCATATGGCACCGGCGAGAGTCGCTGCATTCGCCGACTCGATCATCTCGTCCCACTCGGGCAACCGGTCCCGGAGGTCGTGCCAGAACTGCGGGCTGCGGCGAGCCTGAAAGTCTTCGATCGAACAGCCCTGCTGCTCGACCCAGGTGAAGTATCCGAGGTTGAAGATCCTCTCGCGGTCGCGGAGGGTGAGCTCGAGGAGGTTGTCGGTCGAGGCGCCGAGGATGTGCCGGCCAAACTGCGTGGCCGCGTCGATGAGGCCGAAGCCGTCGGAGAATTCCGTGTCCAGTGTCCTCCTCGCCTCGCTCGCGTACAGCTCCGCGCTGTCCGTGGCGACGGTCGCGATGACGTCCCTGGGTCCCATCCGGTAGTGCTTGGCCGTCTTGATCGACGCGATGATGTTGCAGATCGACGAGATCCCGAACGACGGCAGCGCGTCGAGAACCTCGGCCGGCACGCCACAGTAAGCCGCGAGTAGCTCGAGACCCGCCGGCGACTGGAACAGGAGGTTGATCGCGTCTGTCGCACGATCGGAGACGGCCGTCACGACGTCGGTGTTCATGACGTTGTGAATCAGCGGCACGTGTTTGTCGCCGATGCCCTGGATGTTGTGGTCGCCGAAGCCGTTGAGCAGAAGGGTCGGACACTCGAGCGCCTCGACTGCCACGGTGACGCTGCCGTAGTGACTCTTGAGAAAGTCGCCGGCCGCCAGTGTGCCCGCCGATCCCGACGCGGAGACGAACGCGCGCAGGTTGCCGCCGGTGGCTTCGAACGCGCGCGCCACGGCGGCGCCCGTGCAGGCGTAGTGAACGAGATAGTTCGCGTACTCCGAGAACTGATTGAAGATCCGATTGCGCGGATCGCGCGCGAGTGCCTTGCAGGCGTCGTAGATCTCGCGCACGTTGCTCTCGCAGCCGGGAGTGCGCACGATGTCGGAAGGATCGGTCACCCACTTCTCCAGCCACTGGAAGCGCTCGCGGCTCATCCCCTCCGGGAGGACGGCGACGCCGCGGCATCCGACGATGCGCGAGATCGCGACGCCGCCGCGGCAGTAGTTCCCCGTCGAAGGCCACACGGCGCGCTGGCGCTCGAGGTCGAGCTCGCCGCTGACGACGTGCGGGACGAGACAGGCGTACGCGGCGAGGACCTTGTGCGCGCGAATCAGCGGAAAACGATCCCCGAGGAGGACGAGGATCTTTGCGTCGACGCCGGTGAGCGAGGACGGAAGGACGATGTGCGCGCCGGGCGTCCAGTGCACGCGGAAGAGATTCAGCGGATGAGGCTCATCGGGATCGATCGCCAGGAGCGCGCGACGGATCTCCGGCGGGATGGTCGACGGATTCGCGAGCTGCGCGAAGGTCGGCAGCACGACGTTCCGCTCCTGCAGACGCTCGATGTTTCTGTCACGCACTTCGTGGTTCATTCGATGCCTCTCATTCGCTCCCAGAGCCTCGGCGCTTCCGCGGCGGCCGCGGCGCGTATCGCATGAATGTCGAAGACGCGCCGCGCCGCGAGATCGGGGAAGAGCTGTGCCGCGAGGTCGCGGTTTCCGGCGGCGTGCGCACCGGGCCGGAAGCCCGAGCCTTTCACGGCGTCGCCCTCGGCCTTCCTGTTCGATGGGACTCCGTCCGTCCCCAGCCCCGCGCGCGCGGGCAGACGCGCCGGCTGCCCGACGCCGTTGGCCTCATTCGATCGCGGGTTCTGGACGACCCACAGGGCGAGCTCGTCGACGATGCGCAGATCGTCGCCGGTCAAGTGGACGCCGTGCGCCAGGATCGATCCCGGCACGAGCGCGCCGAGCGCGTGCAGCCGTTGCAGCGGCGACGCGTATCCGCGGTGCTGCGCATCGCGCAGATCGCACAGATCCTCGGCCACGTGCACGTGCAGGCGGACACCGAGCGAGCGGCAGAGATCGCCCGCCTCACGGATCGTGTCGTCCGACACCGTGAACGACGCGTGCAATCCCACTGCGCCGCGCACGAGCGGACGGCGATTCGAGCGAATGAAGCGCTCGCACTCGCGCAGGCCGCGCGCGGCCTCGTCGCGTCCGAAGTTCCGCTCCGTCGCGCCGTAGCAGAGGAGCGCACGCATGCCGAGCTCCTGGCAGACGTCGGCGATGACGTCCAGCGACCCCTCGATGAAGTTCGGCGACTCGTGATGATCGATGAGCATCGTCGTCCCGAGTTGCAGTGCCTCGGCGACGTAGAGTCGCGCTGCGGCGCGCAGCGACTGCGCGTCGAGCGCGCGATCGAGACGCCACCAGATCTTCTCCAGGATCTCCGGAAAGCTCGAGGTCTCCGGACGGGGCATGCCGAGGGACGCGAGTCCGGAGTAGAGGTGCGTATGGGCGTTCAGATCGCCGGATTGGGTGTGTCCCACGCGCAGCACGCGCGCGGCCGGTGAGTCCTTCATCGGCAGGCTCGTGCGCCGGACGCCGTCGAAGGCCTCGATAGCTCCCGCGACGGCGGCCGCGGTGGGGACGAGTCCGATCTCGCCCAGCCCTTTCGCGCCGAACGGTCCCTCCGGCTCGGGATCTTCGACGAGGATGACGTCCACCGGCGGCGTGTCGGTCGCGCGCAGGACTCCGAGGTTCATCAGGCCATGCGTGGACGGCATCCCCTCGACGCACTTCAGCTCCTCGGACAGCGCATAGCCGAGGCCCATGTGCACGGCGCCCTCGATCTGCCCCTCGCAGAACGCGGGGTTGATCGCCCGTCCGACGTCGTGCGCGGCGACGATCCGCTCGATTCGGCCGGAGTCGTCGAGGATACAGAGCTGCGTTGCGAAACCGAACGCCGTATGGGTCTTGATCGTCTCGACGTCCGCACCGACGGCGTTGGTGTCGTCGACGACGGCCAGGCCTTCGAAAACGCGAGTTGACAGTTGGCAGTTGGCAGTTGACAGGGGCAGCGAGCCGTCACTCCTGTCGACGGTCAACTGTCGACTGTCAACTGCCGCCTTGAGCTTCCGCGCCGCGTCCACCACCGCCCGCCCTGCGAGCATCGTGGCGCGCGATCCCGTCGTCTGCCCGCTGCCGAGCGCGTACGTCGTATCGACCCTCGGCCGGAAGATGCCGGCGGGAAGTCCCGTGACCTCGACGGCGAACTGCACGAGCACCGTGAGCAGCCCCTGGCCGATCTCGGAGAAGCTGTTGTAGATCGAGATCGTACCGTCGTCTTCGACGACGAGGCGCGCGCGGCCGGTCTCCTTCGCCCCGTTGCCGAGTCCGGAGTTCTTTACGCCGCAGGCGATGCCCACGGCGCGGCCGCGACCCTTGGCTTCGTTGTACGCCGGCAGCACGGCGAGCAGGGTCTGCTTCAGCCCCACCGATTTCTCGAGGATCTGCCCGGTGGTGAACGTGCCGCCGACGTCGAGGGCGTTGCGCCAGCGCATCTCCCAT
The DNA here is from genome assembly GCA_964558905.1 of uncultured Thermoanaerobaculia bacterium. Taxonomy (GTDB): domain Bacteria; phylum Acidobacteriota; class Thermoanaerobaculia; order Gp7-AA8; family Gp7-AA8; genus QHVT01. Next base: position 32,475 of record CAZLGP010000232.1, read on the forward strand.
GGATCGCGACCGCACCGTCTTGCGAGGGCGTCGATGCAGCCTTCCATGGCGAAGTTCGTCTGGTTCGCGCCGAAGCCGCGCATCGCACCGCAGGGAGGGTTGTTCGTGCGCACGGCCGCCGACTCGATGTCGGCGTGCGGCACGTGATATGCGCCGCAGGCGTGCCCGGCGGCGCGCTCGAGGACCTTCGTGCCGACCGACGCGTACGCGCCGCTGTCGCCGGTGATCCGCGCGCGCACCGCGGTCAGCCGTCCGTTGGCATCGCATCCGACGGTGTAGTCCATCGACATCGGATGCCGCTTCGGATGGATGCGCACCGACTCTTCGCGATTGAGCGTCAGCTTCACCGGCCGGCGCGTCTTCCACGCGAGGAGCGCGGTCTGGGCCTGGATCGACAGATCCTCCTTCCCGCCGAACGCACCGCCGGCCGAGACCTGTTCGACGGCGACGTCATCGAGCGCGAGTCCGAGGAACGCGGCGATCTGGCGCTGGTCATCGAAGATGCCCTGGCCGCTGCTGTAGACGCGCAGGCGGTTCTCGTCGAGCGGCTCGGCGAGAGCGCTCTCGGGCTCGAGGAAAAGGTGCTCGACCCGCTGGGTGGTCCATGTGCCGCGCACGACGTGCGCGCTGGAATCGAGCGCCGCGTCGACGTCGCCGCGCCGGATCTTCGTGCGGCCGAAGACTTCAGTCGCTTCATCGATCGAGAGGATCGGCGGCAGCACCTCGTACTCGACCCTGACCAGCGCGGCCGCGCGCCGCGCCGTCGTCTCGTCCTCGGCCGCGACCGCGGCGATCACGTCTCCCGTGTACCGCGTCTCTTCGCCGACGGCGACGAAGCCCGGCCAGTCGCTGTCGAGGATTCCGTAGTGACGCCGTCCCGGTACGTCCGCCGCGGTGACGACGGTGGCCATCGCCGCTGCGCCGGTCGTGTCGATGGAGAGCACACGCGCCCGGGGATGCGGCGAAAGCACGAGTGCGCCGTGGAGCATGCCCGGGCGCTCGAGGTCGTCGATGAACGGCCGGCGCCCAAGGACGGTCTCTTCGCCCGCGTAGCGCGCCATGCGCGCGCCGACGCCGCCGGACTCGAGGATCGGAAGGAGCGCTTCGCCGCGAAGCACCCGGGCAAACAGCTCGATCGCATTCATGATCTTTACGTAGCCTGTGCAGCGGCACAGATGCGGGTCGAGTGCGCGGCGGATGTCGTCGCGCGACGGATTCGGGCTCTTCTCGACGAGCGCGTGCGTGCGCAGAGCGATGCCCGGGATGCAGAAGCCGCACTGCAGCCCCGCGGCCGCGACGAAGCACCGGGCGAGCAGACGCTGCTCGTCGTCGTCGATTCCCTCGAGCGTCGTGATCGTGCGGCCGGCGATCGCTTCCACGGGCGTTGCACACGAGGTGCGAGGATGACCATCGACGAGCACGAGACACGCCCCGCACTGGCCCTGCGGCGCGCAGCCGTTCTTGGGAGACTTGATCCCGAGCCGCCCGCGGAGCGCGTCGAGCAGCGATTCGCCCTGTCGCGTCTCGACGCCAACGCGTGTCCCGTTGAGAACGAACGAGACCGGAGCCATGCATGGGTATTACGCGACCCCGACACATGGCGCGGTGAGGATGATCACGCGAGGCCGTGCGCCCGCCGGCGGCGAGCCGCCTGCGCGGCAGAAACCGGTGTCATCCTGAGCCGGCACGGCCGGCTGCGCTGATTGGCCAAGCCTCGGGCACGCTGTACTACCTGACCGGCCTTGATGAGGGGATGACATCTTCGATGTCATTAGTAGCCGGCGGAGCGCGGCGAAGGACCTTCTCCGTTGCGTGCTGGAAGGTCCTTCGCTGTCTACGCAGCTCAGGATGACACCTCTACGGGTGCTTCGCGGCGCCGGCGGACCGTCTGCGTAGTTGACGTATCCTCCCCTCATGAACGGCGGAGCCATCGTTGCCGAAGTTCTCGTGCGTCATGGTGTGCGCTCGCTGTTCACGCTGTGCGGCGGGCACATCTCTCCGATCCTCACGGCGGCGCACGCGCGCGGGATTCGCGTGATCGACACGCGGCATGAGGCCACGGCCGTCTTCGCCGCCGATGCGGTGTCGCGACTGACCGGAACCCCCGGGGTGGCGGCCGTGACGGCGGGGCCGGGCGTGACGAACGCGCTCACGGCGCTGACGAACGCGCGCATGGCGCAGTCGCCGCTGGTCCTTCTCGGCGGCGCGGTGGCCGGCGTGCTGAAGGGACGCGGCGCGCTGCAGGACATCGACCAGATCGCCCTGCTCCGGCGGCAGGTGAAGTGGTGCAAGCGCGCGACGCGCGTGCGCGACATCGCACCGCTGCTCACGACCGCGTTCGCTGTATCGCGCGAAGGCGTGCCCGGTCCAGTGTTCCTCGAGCTGCCCATCGATCTTCTCTATGACGAGGCGCTCGTGCGGGAGTGGTTCGGCAAATCCGGCGGCGGCAACCGGCTCGTGCAGTGGTACCTGCGACGCTACCTGCGGCGCCTTTTCGCCGGTGAGGCGAGTCTGCCCTCGCCGCGAGATGTCGCCACCGACGCGCCGAGCGACGCGCCCGTGCGCAACGTCTCCGAGCGCCTCGCGAGCGCCGAGCGTCCCGTGATCGTCGCCGGAAGTCAGGCCGCCTTGTCAGACGTTCCGCGTGCCCTCGAGCAACTCGGTGTGCCGGTCTATCTCTCCGGCATGGCTCGCGGGCTGCTCGGCGCCGGGCATCCGCTGCAGATGCGGCATCGCCGGAAGAACGCACTGCGCGAGGCGGATCTGGTGATCCTCGCCGGCGTCCCGATGGACTTCCGTTTGAACTACGGACGCGACATCGGCTCGGGCGCCGTGTTGATCTCCTCCAACCGCAGCGCGGTCGATCTGAAGAAGAATCGCCGGCCCGACGTGGCGATTCATGCCGATCCGGGAGCATTCCTCCGTCGACTCGCGCAGGTGGCGACGACCCGCGATCGCAGCGAGTGGATCTCCGTCCTGCGCCGCGCCGATGAAGAGCGCGAGCGCGAGATCGCTGCCAGCGCCGAGGAGCCGACCGAGCATCTCAATCCGGTCGCGCTCTGCCGTGCGATCGAGCGGGCCATGGGTCCCGACAGCATCGTCGTCGCGGACGGCGGCGACTTCGTCTCCACCGCCTCCTACATCGTCCGTCCGCGCGGGCCGCTGTCGTGGCTCGATCCCGGTCCGTTCGGCACCCTCGGCGTCGGCGCGGGTTTCGCGATCGGCGCCGGTGCCGCACGACCGGGGAGCGAGTTGTGGATCCTCTACGGCGACGGTGCGCTCGGTTTCACGCTCGCCGACTTCGACACGCTCGCGCGGCACCGCATCGGCGCGATCGCAGTCGTCGCGAACGACGCCTGCTGGTCGCAGATCCACCGCGAGCAGGTGGAAATCCTCGGCGACGACACCGCGTGCATGCTCACCCGCGCCGACTATCACCTCGCCGCCCAAGGCCTCGGCGGCCGCGGCCTGCTGCTGCAGGACGCATCCGCGATCGACGCTACGCTCGCCGAGGCGAAGCGCATCGCGGCCACGGGAGTGCCGGTGTTGGTGAACGCCTGGGTGGGGCGCACGGGGTTCAGGAAGGGCGCGATCTCGATGTAGGACGGATAGGACGGATAGGACGAATAGGACTCATAGGGAGCGGTGACGTTTTCTTTCGCGGGTCATTCGCTCGCGGATGCCGCCTTTCTCGAGAAACGCCTGCTCGAGATGACGGAGTTGTCGATCGAGCAGATAGTTCGCCTGGTGGATCAGGCAGATCGCGATGTTCGCGATGACATCAGCGGATCGTGTTTCGGCGAACGTGCCGAAGACCCCGTACGACTGCCCTCGGAGATCCCGAACGTACTGCGCTTCTCGAGAGTCTTTGCTCCACTGCCTCAGGTTGCGGACGCGCAGGTAGCCTCGTAGTCCACCCGGAGCTCTTCGAGGCTGGCGCGCGCAACGCTCGTGAGCTTGATCTCCGTCTCGGTCGATGTTCCGGAGGCCTGGCTTGCCTCCGCGATGTTCTGCTTGCCGGAGCGGGCCGCCTGGATCATCTGGTCCACGGTGCGGTCGCGTCTCTCGAGGAAGCGAGCGCAGAAGCGGACCGTGAGGTCATACACGATCTCTGCCTTCTTATACGAGATGAGCTTCCGGTAACCGCCGTGTCTTGGGATGAAACCGCTCATGCAGTCGAGACTACCTCGGATCGAGCGAGCGAAGCGTTTGGCTACAGGGGGTAGATGGGACGAATGGGACGGATGGGACCCATGGGACCTATGCGACCCATGGGTAGCTACCATCCCATAGGTCCCATTCGTCCCATTCGTCCCATAGGTCCCATGGTCCCATTCGTCCCCGTGGTGGTGCTGGCTCACTCCGTGGGATCGACCTTCCTCTCCAGACACAGCCGCGGCGCGGGCTCGAATCCTTCGCTGCGGAGGAACGCCAGTAGCTCGAAGTGGCTCCAGTCGACTTCCGTCCGGATCGAGGTGGCACCGATGGCGCCGACGTTGCGGCGCAACTGCTCGAAGAGCTCGTGGGCGATGCGGGTGCGACGCATGCCGGCTTCGACGCCGATGGCGTCGATCGATGCTGTCGGCTCGGTCATCCCGTACTCGCCGTAGTAGAGGGACCCGATGAGGTAGCCGACGACGCGGCCGTCGACTTCGGCGACGAGGGAAATCTGGAGGCCAGCGAACTGCAGCGCGCGCTGGAGCATGAGCTCGAAGTAGCGAGGTCGCGCGCGCCCCGTGGCGGCGGCGTCGATGCGGACGACGGCATCGATGTCGCTGTCGCGCATGAGCCGGATGGTGGCGATCTCGGTTTCAGGTTGATCGATGGTGGTCATGGTGGCTCCTCGATGGGTTGGCGGTTGGCGGTTGGCGGTTGGCGGTTGACGGGCGTCCGTTGCTGAGTCTGGCGGGTGCATCCGCTGCGTCCCTTACTCCCGCCAACCGCCAACCGCCAACCAGTTCATAGGCTCTGTCCCGCGTCGACCCGGAGGGTCTGGCCGGTGATGCGCCGGCCGCCGGCTCCGCACAGAAACACGACCGACGCGGCGACGTCCTCGGGCTCGACGAGCTCGCCGAGAAGTGTTTCCGCGAGGGCTTGCTGGCGCACGGGCTCGGGATAGGTCTCGGTGAGTGGCGTGCGTACCCAGCCCGGCTCGATGACGTTGACGGTGATGCCGAGGCGACCGGTCTCGCGGCTGACGCTCTTGGCGAGGCCGAGCAGTCCGGCTTTGCTCGCGGCGTAGGCGGACGTGCCGAATTTTCCGCGGGAGCCGTTGATCGAGCCGATCAGGACGATGCGACCGCTTCCGGCCGCGCGCATCGCGGGGATCACGCTGCGCAGGAGCAGGAACGCGCCGCGCAGGTTCACGTCGTGGACGAGGTCCCAATCGTCGACGGAGAGTTTCCAGACGACTCCGTCCCGCGAAACGCCCGCGGTGTGCACGGCGATGTCGATGCGGCCGTGCGCATCGAGCACCTGAGCTACAGCGCGCGCGACGGAGTCGGCGTCGCGAACGTCGCAGAAGACCGAGGATGGTTGACGGTTGGCGGTTGGCGGTTGGCGGGGGTCCACGACATCGAGGTTGACGACGGTCGCACCGGACGCGGTGAGTGCATCGAGGATTGCGCGGCCGATGCCGCCGCTGCCGCCGGTCACGACTGCGACGCGCCCGGCGAGATCGCTCATGCGACGCTCCTCCGCGCCAGCACCTCGTGCCGATATGCGCCCCACAGCGCGGCGCCCAGGGCGCCGGCGTAGATCGCACGCGGATCGGTGACGATCTCCATCTGCAGCTTCTCCTCGGCCGCCTTCTCGCGCAGTGCCTTGGCCAGTCCCACGTCGGCGGAGAGCCCTCCCGTGATCGCTACCGTTCCCTCCGCGCCGATCGAGCGCAGCAGTTTGAGGTATCGCCCGGCCATCGAGAGGTGGATGCCCTTGAGGATGTCGTGCGTCTTGATGCCGCGGCTGACCATGTTGATCACGTCTGTCTCCGCGAGCACCGCGCAGATGCTGCTGACCATCTCCGGATCGGACGCGCTGCAGGACAGCGGCCCGATGTCCTCGAGGGTGATGCCGAGGTAGCGCGCAACGTTCTCGAGGAACTGTCCCGATCCCGACGCGCACTGACTGGTCATGCGGTACGCGAGGACGCGGCTCTTGTCGTCCATCTTCAGCGCGCGTGCGTGCAGCGCACCGATGTCGAGCGCGGCGCGCGCGTCGGGCATGAGGAAGATCGCGCCGCGCGCATGCGTGGTCATCCCGTAGAAATGGCCGCGGCGAAACTCCACGAGCTCGCCCTCGCCGGTCGTTGCCAGATAGGCGACGTCGCTATTTTGAATTCCCGCGTCAGTGAGCGCGGCCTCCCACGATTCTTCGATGACCTTGCGCAGATCGCGGCGGCGGATGCGATCGGTGCGCATCGCGAGGACGTGGGTGTCATCCCGAGCGTCGAGCGAGGGACCTGGGTGGGTGGCGCGCGAGGCGCCTTCTTCGCGCCCCGCCAGCCCAGGTCCCTCGCTCATGCTCGGGATGACACGTGTGATGACAGTCTTTACGCTGCTCGAGCCGACGTCCATGCCCGCGGTGATGATCATGCTGCCTTCCTCTCCGCCGCGCGACGCGCGAACAGCGCGGCGCCGAGGGCGCCGGTGTAGATGGAGTCCGCCGAGATATTGAGCGCGCGCTCGCCGTAGTTCTCGCGCACGAGCTCCTCGAGCGCGCCGACCGCCGCGGGGTTCTTGGCCACGCCGCCGGTGAAGGTGAACTGATCGTGGATGCCACCCGAGCGAGCGAGGAGCGACATCGCCCGCAGGATGATCGCGCGGTGCAGGCCGGCGAGGATGTCTTCGCGCTTCTGGCCGAGAGACAGCCGCTCGCGCAGTTCCGCGCCGGCGAACACGGTGCAGGTGCTGTTGATCTTGACGCGCGTGTGGCTCTCCTGCGCCAGCGGGCCGAGCTCGTGCAGGCCGAGGTTCATCTCGTCGGCGATGTATCCGAGGTAGCGGCCGCAGCCGGCGGCGCAGCGGTCGTTCATCTGGAAGCTCGTGACGATACCCGCCGCATCGACCTGGATCGCCTTCGTGTCCTGGCCGCCGATGTCGAGCACCGTGCGCGTGCCGGGGAACATCGCGTGCGCGCCGAGTCCGTGGCAGAGGATCTCGCTGCGGATCTGTTCCTTGGGGAAGGGCAGCCGCGCGCGCCCGTAGCCTGTGCCGACGGTGCTGACTTCGACGAGCTCGGTCGCGCGAGCGCGCTCCACCGCCGCGCGCAGGCGCGCATCGCTCGACGTCTCATCGAGCGCGGCGCCGATGTGTTTCTGGAACGCGTTTTCGATCGTCAACGCCTCGACGGAGAGGATCGCCGCGTCGAAAACGCCGCAGAGCGCGTCGAAGCTGATGCCCTTCGGATCCGCCGCTGCTTCCGCGAGCAGCATGTAATCGGAGGAGGCGAGGTCGCGGAAGAAATCGCTCTTGCGCGTGGCTCCCGGCGCGAAATGCTGCCGTCCAAGCGCGGCCATGGAATCGCAGATCGTGTCGAGGATCGACCGCAGCTCCTGCGCGTGCGCGGCGTGCTTCGGACCGCCCGCGAGCATGAGCATCGCCTCGCGCAAGCGGTCCAGCTGCGCGAGGTGCTGGTGCATCTTGAAATTCCGCTCGAGGTCCGCGAGGGGATCAGTTGACAGTTGACCGTTCGCAGTTGGCAGGAGCTCCTGTCGACTGTCAACTGACAACTGCCGACTGATCATCGTGAACCGCGTCCGGACGAACGCCTCCTCGCGCACGATCTGCGCGGCGACGTCGTAGTTGCTGCGGCTGTTCGTGATGCCGCGGCCGATCAGGTCGCCGTTGCCGTCGAGAACGACCGCCTTCGTCGTCGTGGAGCCGAGGTCGATGCCGAGGAAGACCTCCATCACGCGGCTGCTCCTCCATCTGAACGGACAGGCATGCTTGCCTGTCCTCGTTTCTGATCGAGCATCTGCAGGTAGCTCTCAATGCGGTTCTTGATGTTCGCGGCCGAGAAGTAGCGCGGGTCGACGAGGTCGCTCTCGATGAACGCGCCGGGGACGCCGGTGCGCTCCTCGAGCTGGCGGAGCATCATCAGTTGCCCGACGCTGAACGAGTTGCAGCTCTTCACGCTGTTGATGAGGAAGCCGTCCGCGCGGTACTCGCGCACGTACTTCTCGAGCAGATCGACACGCGTCGGCAGGCCGAGGTTCGTGTAGCAGCCGAGGCAGTAGTCGGCGAGCGTCTCCAGCGGATGATCGGGATCGTGGCGGAAGCCGCGGTCGTACAGGCCGCCGACTTTCGTGTACGTGCTGGCGACGACGACCGCTTCCTCGTCATGGAACATCTTCCAGAATTCCCGGAAGCTGGTCCAGTTCGGGGGACCTTCGACGACGAGGCGGTATTTCTCGTGCGCCATGGGGCCGTCCGGCGTGATCGGTCCGAGTCCGGCGTCGAGTCGCTCCTGAACTTCCGCTCGCAATGCCGCGTAGTAGTCGACCGCCTCCGGCGTCCCGCGGAACGCGCTGAAGATCGGGCCGATGTAGTAGACGCCGCCGAAATAGGCATCGATCGGCGAGGGGACGTTCTTCGCGCTCTCGAGCGTCCAGACGAGGTCATCCTCGGCGCGCGAGGAGAGTCTGAGCATCTCCCGCAGCCGATCTTCGTCGTACGCCCGTCCACTGACCTGCTCGAGCTTCGGGATGACTTCCGTGCGCATCTGCTGGACGACGTACTCGCGCTGATGCGGCTCGATCACACCGTTGGCCTGATACGGCACGTGCAGCATCGCCACGGGAACGTCGCCATATTCCTCGCGCAGAAGCTCGAACCATTTCAGGAAGGTGAAGCATCCGGTGTACGAAAGCAGCAGCAGATCGGGCTTCGGCAGGCGCTTGCCGGTCGGGCCGATGTTGCCCTTCTTCAGCATGCCGATGTCGCATTTGACGTATGTACAGACGTCTTCGCTGTGGCCCTGTTTCTCCGCCTCGGCGATGTACTCGCCGGAAAGCTTGCGCATGCCGGACTGCAGTGCGTTGATCTCCGGCAGCACCGGCAGCAGATCGAACGACCGAACGAGCTCGTTGAGGTTGCCGGGGACGAAGGTGTAGACGACTTTCTGTCCCTCGTCGTGCGCGGACGCGAGCCGGTCGTAGTGATCGGCGATCATCGTCTTCTGGAGGAGCATGGAGTCTTCTTTGCGAATGGTCATGTTGGGTACGCCCCCGTAGGACGAATGGGACCTATAGGACGAATAGGACGAATAGGTAGCTGCCTATTCGTCCTATGGTCCTATTCGTCCTATTCGTCCTATTCGTCCTATTCGTCCTATAGACTGAGATTCATCACGTTGCCCACAGTCGGATCGAGTCACTGAACGTCCCGGCCTGCTCGCGGATCACCGCGAACTGCCCCGTATCCTCCGAGTACTTGAACTCCGTATGCGGGATCCCTTCGCGATCGAGCGCGGCGACGAGCATCGGCTGATCGAGCAGAGCGGGATCGCAGAAGCTCGCCGCGCAGAAGATCACTCCCTCGGCCGTGTTGCGGCCGACGGAGTCGATCACCCAGCGCCCGCGGTCGCCCTCCGGCGCATAGCGCGACGCGCTCATCGCGCTGTGATTCAGGTACGCGTCGACGAGGCTCCCCAGAGGGTCGTCGCTCTCCGGGACGTCGTCCTGCAGCCAGCGCAGACCGATCAGAAAGTCGTCGTCGACGACATAGCACCCGGCCCGTTCCAGGGTCAGCGCGAGCCCGTGCGGCGGTTGCTCGCAGAACATCCCCACGAGCACGACGCGGCTGCGGTCCTGGTCGCGGCGCTCGGTCTCCAGCGGCGCGAGTTCGAGGTATTCGCGCAGCATCTCCGTGTGCTCTTCGACCGGCAGCACGTTGCCCGCGCGCAGGAGCAGGTAGGCCTCGGACATTGGATGGATCCACGGCTTGCGGCTGCGCGCGCGATAGAGATCGCGGATCGCGCGGCGGTTCTCGTTGTAGACGGCGACGCTCGCGCGGAGCGCGTCGTCGGTGATGGCGTTGCCCGAGATGCGCTCGAAGTCGCGCCGCAGCGTCTCCAGCTCGCGGCGCCAGAAGAGCCCTCCCACCGCCGGATCGAAGTTCTGCGGCAGGTCGACGTAATGGATATAGGGTTGTAAAGGGCGATCGGGGAAGATCATCGACCACATGCCCGAGAGATTGCGGATGACGTCGCAGATCGCGGGAAAGAGCATGCCGTCGAGGACGTCGAGACGATGCGAGAGCGCCAGCTCGATCGTGCTGCGCGGGATGCGGCAGATGTAGCTCTGGAAATACGCGTCGCCGCGGATGATCTCCATCCGATCGCCGCCACCGACGACTCCGACGGGGAGCATGCCCGCGGCGTGAATGAGCTCGCGGGGTACGTAGGTCGGCATGTGCCCGATCGCCTTGCGTCCGGATGCGCCCCCTTTCCAGCGCTTCACCGCCGTCAAGTCGAGGTCGTCCGACAGCGACTTCGTGCGCGTGAGCAGTTCGTCGAGGGTCATGCGATCGCTTCCCTCCGCGCCCAGTTCGGCGTCCGCCGCTCGAGGAACGCGCGGATGCCTTCCTCGGCGTCCGGCTCGCGCATCAGCTCGTCGAGGTAGACGCGATCGACTCTCGGCAGCTCTTCGTGCAACGCCTGCACGATGCTGCGTCTTACGATGCGCGTCGTGTGACGGAGCGCGCTCGCGGAACGCGACGCGAAGTGATCTTCGATGTATGCCGCGACGGCCATGCGCAGGCCGCCCCCGGGGGTGACTCGGGTGACGAGCCCCTGCTGCATCGCGCGCATGCCCGTCCAGCTCTCGCCGGTGAGGATCATCGCCGAGGCCGGCGCGACGCCGATGCGGATCGGCAGCAGCACCGAGGCTGCGGGCGGGAACACGCCGAGCTTGATCTCCGGCGCGCCCAGCTGGGCGTTCTCCTCGGCGAGGATGATGTCGCATGCGAGCGCGAGCTCGAAGCCGCCGCCGAGGCACTGGCCGCGCACCGCGGCGATCGTCGGAGCGGCGGCAGCGGTTACGCGGCGGAGCAGACCGCCGAGGCGGGCCAGGGCTCCCTCGATCTGATCGGGGAGGTGCTCTTCGACGCTCGCGCCGAAGCTGAAGTGCGATCCCTCGCCTTCGATGACGATCGCCCGCAGCTCGTGCTCGCGCTCGAGAGCCTCGAAGATCGCGTCGAGCTCCGTGACCATCTGGTCGTCGAGGATGTTGGCCTTCGGCGCGGCGAGAAACACTCGCGCGATGCGCCCGTCGGAATCGACCTGAAGTTTCGCTTTCATCGTTTCACCTCCTGTTCGCGCCGTTCAGGCGCGTCAGCACCGCCGTTCAGGCGCGTGTCAGCACCGCCGTTCAGGCGCGCCTCAGCATCGCGCCGTTCAGGTGCGTGTCAGCGTCGGCACCCATGGCGCGATCTCCTCGATCAGCTCGTCGCTCCACGCGGCCCCTTCGGCGAGGCGTTGGCGCAGGCGGATGAAGTCCACCTCGCGCCGCTCCTTCGTGCCGTAGTGGAATGCGCGGAAGCCCGCCTTCGCCTCCGTGGTCATGTTCAGCGACAGCCACGCGCGGTTCGTCTCGCGGTTGCGGTCCCAGTGCTCGAGCTTGTGTTTGCGCATGCTCTCGATCGTCTTCGTGAGGCAGTCGGGCATGGTGTAAAGGAGCTTCGTCGCGAGGTCGTCGACCGCGGCGTCGAGCAATGTGAGATCGACGTTCCCCCGACTCATGAGCGCCTTCGCGGCGTCACGCTCCGCGCCGCTCTTCATCTCGCCGATCACCACGCGGCCGAAGTCATCGAGATAGCGATCGGTGACGACCAGCGGGTTGGCGATCCACTGTCCGTCGACGCGCAGCGCGGGAACGATCTGCGTCAGACCGCCCAGCGAGTAGAAGCGATGCGCGCTCCAGCTCTGGCAGAGCGTCGCGCTGATCATCGCCCGCTCCATACCGACGAAGAGCGGGAGGAAATCCGTGCTCCCGCCGTCGGGCGCGGAGCCATGCTTCGGCCCGGCCTGACTGAAGAGCGCGAGGTCGCTCGCGACCGAGTAGTCGCAGGCCATGCCGATCTCCTGACCGCCGCCCACGCGCATGCCGTTCACGCGGCAGATCACCGGCTTGTCGCAATGGAGGATCGCCGTGACGGCGTCGTTGAAGAGGCGCATGTACTGCCGGTACTCGCCGGGATGCCCGGCGTACACCTCCGCGTACTCGCGCGTGTTGCCGCCGGTGCAGAACGCCGTCGTGCCCGCGCCGGTGAGGATGACCGCCACCGCCGCGCGATCGTTGCTCGCAGCGCGCAGGGAGAGGATCAGCTCCTTGAGCATCGTCGTCGTATAGCTGTTCAGCTCCTTCGGGTTGTTGAGAGTGATCCAGACGTTGTGCAGCCCGTCGACGGGAACGCCGCGCTGATCGAGCACCGCGCGTTTCGACACGACGAGCTCCTTCGCCGCAAATCCCTCGACGAGGTCGTGGTCCTTCATGCGGTGATCTCCTCCACTTCTGCTTTCTGCCTTCTGCCTTCAGCCTTCGGTGGAGCCGCAATCACGCGCCTCCGCAGCTCGTGTCTGTGCGCAGCCTCGAACAGCTCCGGCAGCTCCGCGAACGGCCGCACGTCCACGAAGGGTTCGAGCTTCACCTTTCCCTCGAGCACGAGCGCGAGCGCCTTCGGGTACTTCGCCGGCGCGCAGCCCCAGTTGCCGCGCGCGGTCGCATCGAGCGCCATCAGGTTCGACAGCCGGATCTCGACCTTGTCCGTGGTGTAGCCGACGACGGCGAGATAGCTGCCGAAGTCGAGCAGGTTGAAGGCAGTCTGCTGCCCCGCGGTCGTGCCGCTCATCTCGAAGATCTTCGTGCCGACGCGTCCGTGGCCGCCTTCGCGGACGATGCCGCGGATCGTGTCCTTGATCGCCTTTGGCGAAGCGGTCTTCGGGTTGATGGCCGACGATGCGCCGTGGGCGAGGGCGAGCGCGAGCCGGTCGTCGTCGACGTCGATGGCGACCACGGTCGCGCCGCACGCGGCCGCGATCTGCGCGCCGAACCCGCCGATGCCACCCACGCCGACGATCACCACGAGATCGTCCGAGCCGACCTCGGCGCGCACGATCGCCTCGTACGGCGTCGTCACCGCGTCGGCGACGACGGAGAGCATCTCCAGAGTGAGTCCGTCCGGCAGCACATCGGGAACGACGCACAGTCCCCGCGCGGGCACGACGACGTGCGTCGCGAATCCGCCGTGGCCGTCGTTGCCGGGCATGAACTGCTTGCGGCAGATCGTCGGGCGATGGTTGTGACACGCCTCGCACCTGCCGCACGGAATCACCGCGGGGACGATGACGCTCTGGCCGCTGCCGACGATGCGCCCGGAAATCTCATGACCGAGGATCAGCGGGAGGGGGTGGCGGGTGGGGACGCCGTCGTATGCGAAGCCGACGTCGGTGTGACAGAGACCGCAACCGGCGATCTCGACGACGACTTCGTCCGGGCCGGGCTCCAACGGCGGTAACTCGCGCTCGGCGAAAACGGCCGGCGCCTCGAGGAAAAGCCCGCGTGCGCCTTGGATCGGGGGCATGCAACCTCCTTTGGCAGGTTGCAACCGATCGTAGACAGACGGCGCACGTGAGCCGGTGATGAAGCGCACCCGTCGCGGTGATCCGGAGCGCGCAGGCGCCGCCGGCCGCGCGGAGATGAACTGTCATCCCGACCCGACACGGCCGGCTGCGTGGATTGACCAAGCCTCGGCCACCTGTTCATTGCCGCACTCCCTATACTCTTCCCGATGCGCGTCGTTCTTCGCGTCCTTCTCGTTCTGATCGCGATCGTTCTCCTCGGCTGGTTCGGCGGTCGTGCGTACCTCGCGCGCTCGCTCCCGCCGCGTGAGGGCACGATCGTCGCCGGCGCGGATGCGCACATCACCTTCGACGCGAAAGGCATCCCCCAGGTCTGGGCGAAGACCGACGGCGATGCCTACTTCGCGATCGGCTGGCTGCACGAGTCCGATCGCCTATTTCAGATGGAGCTCGTGCGGAGGCTGGCGCGCGGCGAGCTGTCCGAGGTCTTCGGCGAGGCGGCGTACGAGGCGGACGTGCATCAACGGCGCATCGGCTTCGCGCGGCGCGCCAACGCGGCGAAGCTCTCGCCGGAAGCGAGGCGCGCCACGCAGCGCTACGTCGATGGCATCAACGCCTACATCACGAAGGCGAAGGTGCTCCCGCCCGAGCTCGTGATCCTGCGACTGAAGCCGCGCCCGTGGACCCTCGAGGACTGCATCGCGATCAGCAACTACCAGACCTGGTTCTCCCACGAGCTGATGGATCAGGACGGGAAGTATCAGAAGCTCATCGAGAAGCTCGGCATGCCGGCGAGCGTGCTGGCGAACGCCGGGCATCCCTGGTCACCGCCCACGGTGCCGGACCTTCGCATCACGACGGCCTCGAACTCGTGGGTCGTCGCGCCGTCCCGATCGTCGTCGAAGGCAGCGCTGCACGCTTCCGACCCGCATCTCGCGATCGATCAGGCCCCGGGCCTCTGGTACCTGGCCGGATTGCATTCCGAGGAGGGACTGAACATCGTCGGGGTCACGTATGCCGGCGCGCCGTTCGTGGTGATGGGTCACAACGACGCGATCGCGTTCTCGTTCACCGTCGCCTCCGTCGATCTCATCGACTCCTACGACGATGTGCCGCGGACCAGCGAGCGCGAAGAGATTCGCGTCAAAGGTGAGGACACGCCGCGCGTGCTCGACGTGAAGCACGGTTCCCGCGGCGTGATGATCGACGAGAAGACCTCCCTCTATTGGGCCGGCTTCGACTTCGAGCCGGCCGCGTCGACCGACGCCGCGCTTCGCCTGCAGAAGGCTCGCAACTTCGACGAGTTTCGCCGCGCCGTCACCGCCTTTGGCGCGCTCGACGCGAACTGGATCTACTCCGACCGGGACGGCAACATCGGCTATCAGCTCGGCGCACCGATTCCCATCCGCGACCACGACACGTACGTGCGCCAGAGCGCGACCGATCCGCGCGCGGCCTGGCGCGGCTACCGCGCTCTCGAGGAGACGCCGCACGCGCTCAATCCGCCCCAGGGCTTTCTCGCGAACTGCAACAACCAGCCGGTCTCGCGCGAGTTTCCGTATCGCATCCCCGGCTTCTACGATCCCTATCGCATCACCCGCGCCTCGGCGCTCCTCGACGGCGTGACGTCCGCCGCGCCGAGACACATGCGCGCCATGCAGCTCGACCTCACGTCGGGTCTGGCGATGCGATGGAAGTCGCTCGCCGCCGACGGCGCGCGCGCCGCGGGTCTGCAGAACGAAGCCCGGATGCTCGCGGCGTGGGACGCGCGCATGAATCCCGACAGTCGCGCGGCCACGCTCTTCGCCGCGTGGTGGCGGCGCCTTCCGCGCGCGATCTTCGAGGACGAGCTCGGAGAGGAGTGGGAGACGGGCCGGGTCCTGCTCGATGAGGCGCTCACGACGCGCACGCCGGCAATCGACGACCGCCGCACGCCGCGCGTCGAGACGCTCGTCGACGTGTCGGCATCGGCGATGCGCGAAGCCGTTGCGATCGCGAACGGACGCACCTGGGGCGAGGCCTGCACGCTCACGATCCACCATCCGCTGGCCCGGGTGAAGGTCCTCGACTGGTTTCTCGATCTCAATCGCGGGCCGTTTCCCGGCTGGGGCGATCCCGGCACGCTCAACGCGAACTTTTTCAGCTATCGCGACGAGACGAAGTCCTTCCGTGCGCACATCGGCCCGAGCATGCGCTTCGTGCTCGACTGGTCCGACGTGGACGCGTTCTCCCTCAGCGGCGCTCTCGGCCAGTCCGGCAATCCCTTCAGCCCCCACTACGATGACTTCCTCGGCGTCACCGAATGGAATGTGCCGTTCACGCGGGAGAAGGTATTCGCGAGCGCGAAGTCTCAGGTCGTGATGCGCCGGTAGCGCGCGTTCACGAGCGCGTACACGCCGTACGCCGCACCTCCCCTTTTCCTTTCCGGGGGTCGCTCGCTGTGCGCTCGCACCCCCGGCTACCGTCTGGCTGCCGCTCCGCGGCACAGGAGCGGGACGCCAACGGTCCGCTGGAAAAGCGGAGGGCAATGCCTCCGGCACTCCACATGGGCCCGTCTCCTGCAAGGAGAGCGAGCCCATGTTGAAGAAGTTTCCGTTCATCATCCTCATCGCCCTTCCCCTTCTCGCACAGGAGCCCAGACCCGTCGATCCCCCTGTCGATCCCCCTGTGGATCCATGGGCCAGCAGCATCGGAGCCGGGCTGGCCATCACCAGCGGCAACAGCGACACGACGAACATCAACGTCTCCGCGAATACCACCTGGGATCCGAAGACCGACCGTCTGTTCAAGGCGGAGGCCCTCTACCTCCTCGGCGAGACCGACGGCGAGAAGCAGGTCGACAAGAACACGGCCAACGCGCGCTACGAGCAGCTCTTCGACGAGCGAGCGTTCTGGTTCGGCGAGGTGCAGTACCTGCGCGATCCGTTCAAGGCCATCAACTACCTCGTGTCGCCGCTCGTCGGCGCGGGCTATCACGTGATCCGCACCGACGCCCGCAAGCTGACGCTCGACGGCGCGGTCGGCGGCGTGGTCGAGGACAACGACGTCCTCGGACGCGACACGAGTGCGGCCGTGAAGGCCGGCGAGACGTTCGAGTGGTCCATCTCGCCGGTCAGCAAAGTGACGCAAACGCTCCGCGGTCTCTGGAAAGCCGACGACTTCGGCGACGCGCTCTACCACTTCGATGCCGGCCTGACGACGACCGTGGCCGCGCGCCTCGAGCTGAAGCTCTCCTACGTCTACGACTACAAAAGCAAGCCGCCTTCCCCAGACATCGAGAGAGGCGACAGCTCGCTCTTCGCGGCCCTACTGGTGAAGTTCTAGCCGGGCCGGCACGGCCGGCGGCGCTGGTTGCTCCGCCTTACGGCACGTCACGCCGCGGGCGAGAGCCGCGCGATGCGCGCCAGCACGGCATCGCGCACGGTCGCGGGGACGTCGTCTTCTTCGCTCGCCAGGAGCTCCGTGACGAAAAACGGATTGCCGCCGGTGAGGGCGTGCAGGCGTTCCGCTTCGCGAGCGTCGCGTGCGAGCGTTGCCACCGCCGCCTCGCTCAGCGGGCGGAGGCGGATTCGTCGCGCCCCCGATCGCGCAAGGTCGCCGGCCACGGTCTGCATCCCGCGGCTCAGCTCTTCGTCGCGGAACGTCACGGCCATGAGACAGGGCAGCGCGCGGATGCGGCGTCCGAGGAAGCGGATCAGGTCGAGCGTGGCCTCGTCGGCCCAGTGCACGTCGTCGACGACGAAGAGCGCCGGCTCGCGGCGCAGATTCGCGTGCAGCTCCCGAAACAACGCGTTGCGATCGGACAGATCGCGCAGCTCGGGAAGGGCCATGTCGTGCAGCGGGCCGAGGGGGCGGGGCGTGAAGAGCTCATCGCATCCGCCCCACAGCACGCGCGTCGTCGCGCGTTCGGCGAGCGCGCGCAGCAGCGTCGTCTTGCCGATGCCGGCCTCGCCACTGATGATCGCGATTGCTCCTTCACCCGCGACGGCGGCGTGGCCGAGGAGCATCTCGAGCTGGTCGAGGTGCGCGTCACGCTCGAGAAAGGGCATGCCTGATGGTACGAGTTGGGCATCAGATGCACAACGGCCGCTGCAACTGCACGCGTGGCAAACGAAAAGTGTCGTTTTTTGGCCGAAAATCGCGAAAAAGCCATTGCGCATCGGCCCGTTCGTCGTTACATTGCGACCGCTCGTCCGCATGGACAGATCGCTGAAAGGAGAAACAACAAACACATGGCAGCAGGTCCGATGACCAAGTCGCAGCTCATCAATCATCTCGCCGAAGAGGCCGAGGTCCCGCGCAAGACGGCCGCCCGCATGCTCGAGGCGCTCGGGGAAGTCGCCTACAAGGAAGCGAAGAAGGGGTTCACGCTTCCGGGGCTGGGCAAGCTCGTGCTCGTGAACCGCAAGGCGCGCATGGGCCGGAACCCGGCCACGGGCGCCACCATCAAGATCCCGGCAAAGAAGGTGCTGAAGTTTCGCATCGCCAAGGCCGCCAAGGACGCAATCCTCGGCTCGAAGAAGTAGCTCCACACAACAGGGCGCAGGGGGCAGGGTGTTAAGTAGGGTCAGACCTAGAATCTCTACTTGACGCGCCACGGCGGTGCGAGCGCGACAGGTGCGCGGCGTTAAGTAGAGATTCTAGGTCTGACCCTACTTAACACCTTGCCCCCTGCGCCCTGACTCACGTCCGGAGGTTTTCTCTTGCCGCATCTTTATCCCCAGGAGGCCACTCTGCGCGATGGCCGCCGCGTCCTCATCCGCCCCTTTGCCGCAACAGACGTCGACGCCCTCTACGACTTCTTCCACCGGATGCCGATCGAGTACCGGCGCTTCGCGTGGGACAACGTCGACAGCCGGCCGCTCATCGAGTCGTGGGGACGCGACATCGACTATGGGAAGGTTTTCCCCCTCATCGCTCTCGACAGCAGCCGCATCGTCGCCGACGCCACCCTGCATCGCCGCGAGGGCGGTCCGCTCCGCCTGGTCGGCCGCGTCAAGTGGATGCTCGACCCCGCCTTCCGCGGCGCCGGACTGGGCATGATCCTCGTGCAGCAGCTGATCAAGATCGCGCGCGAGCGCGGCCTGCGCCATCTGAGCTGCATGCTCATCAGCGATCTCGAAGCCGACGCCGTACAGACCCTCGAGGGCCTCGGCTTCTCCTCCCTCGTGCAACCCGGCTACGGAACCGATCCGGACGGGAACCAGCACGACATGACGAAGCTCATCCTCAAGTTGTGAACGGTTGGCAGTTGACGGTTGGCGGTTGGCGGGAGACCGCAAGCGCCCGTCGTTCCACCGCCAACCGCAACCAGCAACCGCCAACGATGGCCGCACCGATTCCTCCCGCGGATACGCGAGGCGGCGATGGGAATGCTGCACCGGCGGATCGAAATAGATCGAAGCTGATCCCGAGGCTGTAAGTGGCAGTTTGCAGTTGCGCAGGAGATCAAGCCGCCATGCATCCCCTCACTTCGCGCGCAAATACGGATCCGGCCACTTCACGTCCACGCCCAGCTCCCTGGCCGCGTGCAGCGGAAAGTACGGGTCGCGCAGCAACTGCCGCGCGAGCAGCACCGCGTCCGCCGAGCCGTCGCTGACGATCGCCTCGGCCTGGCGCGCATCCGTGATCAGTCCCACCGCGCCCGTCGCGATCCCGGCCCGCTCGCGGATCGCGCGCGCGAACGGGACCTGATAGCCGGGGCCGAGCTCCACCTTCGCGTGCGCCACCGCGCCGCCGCTCGAGCAGTCGATCAGATCGACGCCGAGGGTGCGAAGGCGCGAGGAGAGTTCCACCGATTGATCGAGGTCCCATCCGCCGTCCGCCCAGTCGGAAGCGGAGATTCTCACGAACAGCGGCAGCTCCGCGGGCCACGCGTCGCGCACCTCCTGGGCCACGCGCAGCGTCAGACGCATCCGGTTCTCCAGCGAGCCGCCGTACTCGTCGTCGCGCGTGTTGCAGAGCGGCGAGAGGAACTCGTGCAGCAGATAGCCGTGCGCCGCGTGGATCTCGAGCACCCGGAATCCCGCGCGCAACGACAGCCGCGCGGCCCGGACGAACTGCTCGACGATCCCGTCGATCTCTCCGGAGGTCAGCGCGTGCGGAACGGGATCGCCGTCGCGGAACGGAATCGCGCTCGGCGCGAGCGGCGTCCACGAGTCCGGCCCCTCGGCGATCACCCTTCCGCCGCGCCACGGCTTGTCCGTCGACGCCTTCCGTCCCGCGTGTGCGATCTGGATCCCGGCGACCGAGCCCTGCGCGTGGATGAAGTCGACGATCGGACGGAACGCATCGGCATGCGCCTCCGACCAGATCCCGCTGTCCCACGCCGTGATCCGACTCTCGGGAGAAATCCCGCTCGCCTCGACGATCACCAGCCCCGCCCCGCCGACCGCGCGACTGCCAAGATGCACCAGGTGCCACTCGTTCGGCATCCCGTCGTCGCTCGAATACTGACACATCGGCGAGACGAAGATGCGATTGGGAAAGGTGACGGAGCGGAGCGTGAGGGGCTCGAACAGCATGGGGGCATCGTAGCGAAATCCGCGTGTGCCCGCCGCACGCGGGTGGGGCGTCAGGAGAGCTTGTGCTGCACGGCGCTGGCGGTTTCGGCTCGAGCTTCCCGACTAGCCCGCATTTCTCACAGCCTTTCGTCGCGAGACAGCCGTTTTTAGCCGTGACACGACACTATCGCTGGGGCGGCAACCATGCCGGCAACATCCGTTCGCGTAGCCGACTCAGTCCCTCGACATCATGCTCGTCGGCTCGCATTGGCACAACGACGATGTAGCCCTCGTCGTAGTGTGCCTGATCGCTGTCAGATTCAGGAGGGACGCTCGATGGAGTCACGCTGAGCCGCCAGGTGCTCGTGTTGCCGGTACTGTCCACCGCCGGCTCGAATGCCACCGCTACTCTCAGTCCGGCACGTCTCGACACTCGCACGCCACAGATCTCTGATGGCGCGACGCGAGGCATACTGACCGTGAGGTACTGCCCTTCTTCGAGGCTGCGTACAGGATGGCTCTGAGCCAAGCGGACGACCCAGCTCGTCGCAGCTTCGACTGAGCCCGGTATGTCATCATTGAGGCCCGATACCGCGATCGCTGGGTAGCCCAGGTATGCGGCCATACGAGCAGCGCCTATCGTTCCCGAACCGAGCCAGTCGTGGGCCAGGTTTGGTCCCCCGTTGATCCCGGATATCACCAGGTCCGGCGGGTCGTCTCGCATGATTCCGAAAAGGCCGACCAATATGGCGTCGGCTGGGTATCCGTCCACAGCGTAGGCGCGGACCCCGGATCCAAGATCGCGCTTCTCGACGCGGAGCTGACCCGCCGCCGTCACCGACAAGAAGTGAGTGCTCCCGCTCCGGTTTGCGATCGGTGCAACAACCCATGTTTCCGCGTGCGGGCTGAATGCCCTTGCCAGTGCGACGATCTTCTCATCGGACAGGCCGTTGTCATTGGTGATGAGAACCCGTCGAGGCCAGCGGTCATGATGATCTCGAGCCGAAGCCGGCAGACAGAGCGGCCCGGGAAGCATGACGACAACGATCAAAGCCATGTACACGCGCATCAGTGTCTCCAAGTTTGAAGGAGTACTAGAGGGCTAGGAGTCTGCGCAGCAGAAGAGGTGTCATCCTGAGCTGCGCAGACAGCGAAGGACCTTCCAGTACGCAACGGAGAAGGTCCTTCGCCGTCTACGCGGCTCAGGATGACACGCTCCTCGAAAGCGGCTCCTGGTGGTGTCTCACAAATAGCGGTGTTGCTCCATACCGTCCACGTGGCACTCGACTTCGACCCGTCGCTAAAATGGATTCTTCTCAGTGAACTCGTCCCAGGTGAGCGACGACGAATAGAAGTACTCGCGCCAGTTCGAGATCCGACCGTCCCGAACCCGGATGACGGTCACGCCGTGGACGCGCCCACCATACTCGAACGTGAACTCGCCCATCCCGACCTGCCGCTGCTCGTCAAACGCCATGTGATGCCAGGTCATCCGCATCTGCCCACGACGCCCCGCATCACCGCCGAAGAACTCGTAGAGCCGCTGGCGGCCGCGGTACTCCTGCTTGTCAGGCGGCTCGGTGTACACGGCGTCTTCCGTGAAGCAGTCGGCCGCTTTCCGCGCATCACCCTCGTTCCAGGCGGATGCGAGTCGCTCCAGCAGTGCCCGAAACTCCGCCGAAGCCAGCGGTGTCGATGCCGGCTCTTGTGGCGACGCGAGGCCAATTCCGGAACTTGACCAGAGTACGAGCAGGGTCGCCAGTGTCCATAGGCGCGTCCGTTGTGTCGTCATGAGCTCACCTTTCTCGCGCGTAGGCCGACTATGGTACCTCCGCCACCGGCCGAGCAGGGAAGGTCGATGTTGAATCTTGCTCCGCGGACTTCTTCACTTTCGACGGCGATCGTTCCTCGCTGGATCTCCATTGAACGCGTTCAAGATTGTCCTTGACTCCCTTCGAACCTGAGCCTTTCTTGGAATTGAACGGGTTTAAAACAAAGACAACATGATCGCCTTCGGAAGCCACGTCGCCTACCTCCTCATCACCATCAGCATCACCATCAGCATCACCATCTGGGTCGCCAGGACCCTCCACCGCAACGGCCGGGTCTTCCTGGTCGACTCGTTTCTGTAGTAGTCCATCGCCTGACGAGCCCAGCTCGTCGCGGCAATAAGTATGGCGCAGCATGAATCTCCGTCAGCCCGTCTACTGCCTGACGAGACGAGAGCATCTGGTATGCTGAGCTTCCTCCCGCCGCGCCTGTTCGCATCGCCATCAGGCACGCCCTGTATTTGGAGACGCTATGAAAGATGTAGGGTACGCCATGAAAGACGGCCCGGTTGACGGAACGACCGGGCGAGCCAACGGTCGCCCGCATGGGCCCGATCCGCGCGGTCCTCGCGGTACCGCGGACGAGCGTGAACCGGGCTTGGGCCGTTGGCTGGGCAGGCGACGGGCGTCAGGGAAACGAACGCTCATTGCTGGATGGACGATCTGGCTCGCCTGGATGACCGTCCTTGCCAGCGGAAGCGCGCTCGCGGGGGAGTGCCCCAATGTGTTCTTTTATCCGCTCAGGAACGTCATCTATTCAGACTGCGAAGCTCGGTCCAGCGGGCAGCACTTTGTCTTCAGAATCGACAAGAGCGATTTCTTCTCGGGTGAGCTCGCCGCATCCGTTCTCGAGCCTTTTGAGCCTGCCGCGGGAGGGCCAATCCCGTATTTCACGCCCGTGTACTACGGGTTCTACGAGAGCACTACGGGCGATGCCTGCGCGCTGATCAGTTATCCGCTCAACGA
Organism: uncultured Thermoanaerobaculia bacterium; assembly: GCA_964558905.1. Lineage (GTDB taxonomy): Bacteria > Acidobacteriota > Thermoanaerobaculia > Gp7-AA8 > Gp7-AA8 > QHVT01. The sequence goes on from CAZLGP010000232.1 coordinate 55,351, forward strand.
TGTCAGGGAAATAGTCGGGACATCGGGCCGCTACTATTGTCTCGTCGCCAGCGAATCGAATACCGCGGGAGGTCGCGAACAGCGGATCAGCGGGCAGTGGTTCATCGTCCCTGGGGCGGGAACCAATTGGGAAGGCATACGGATGACTGACTCGGCCATCCCCTGGTCCCTGACCCTCGATTCCTCCGGCAGCGGGAGCGGCACCATTGGAGGCGCCGGCTCCTATGTCGTCGGCGAATCCATCAGCCTCACGGCGATCGCGGACAGCGGCAGCACCTTTACCGGCTGGAGTGGCGACGCCCCCTGTGCCGCCAGCTTCACGATGCCGGATGCAGACGTGAGCTGCACCGCGAACTTCACCCTCAATAGCCACGCCGTTTCGACGAGCAGCGGAGGAACCGGCAGCGGCAGCACCGGTGGCGACGGGACGTACGTTTTCAATTCGACCGTCACGCTCACCGCCAGCCCGGCCACCGGCAGCACCTTTACCGGTTGGAGCGGTCACCCGCTGTGTGCTCCCAGTTTCAGCATGCCCGACGAGGCGGTGAGCTGTACTGCAATCTTCACTCTGAACAGCTACGCCATCACCACCACCGCGAGCCCGGCGGCGGGCGGCACGGTCGACTGCAGCCCGAACCCGGTGGATCATGGCAGTGAGAGCACCTGCACCCCCTCCGCGACCCTCGGCTACACCTTCGCCGGCTTCAGCGGCGACTGCAGCGGAACGACCTGCGTGTTGACGAATGTCACGGCCGACCGAAGCGTCACCGCGGACTTCACCCTGAATAGCCACGCCGTTTCGACGAGCAGCGGAGGAACCGGTAGCGGCAGCACCGGTGGCGACGGGACCTACGACTTCGGTTCGACCGTCACACTCACCGCCAGCGCGGACACCGGCAGCACCTTTACCGGCTGGAGTGGCCACCCGCTCTGCGCCGCCAGCTTCAGCATGCCCGACGAGGCGGTGAGCTGTGTCGCAAGTTTTAGTGTGAACAGCTACGCCATCACCACCACCGCGAGCCCGGCCGCCGGCGGCACGGTCGATTGCAACCCGAACCCGGTGGATCATGGCAGTGAGAGCACCTGCACCGCCTCCGCGAACCTCGGCTACACCTTCGCCGGCTTCAGCGGCGACTGCAGCGGGACGACCTGCGTGTTGACGAATGTCACCGCGGACAGAAGCGTCAGCGCAGACTTCACCCTGAACAGTCATGCCGTTTCGACCAGCAGCGGAGGAACCGGCAGCGGCAGCACCGGTGGCGACGGGACCTACGACTTCGGTTCGACCGTCACACTCACCGCCACCCCCGACATCGGCAGCACTTTCACCGAATGGAGCGGTCACCCGCTCTGTGCCGCCAGCTTCAGCATGCCCGACGAGGCGGTGAGCTGTGTCGCAATTTTTATTCTGAACAGCTACGCCATCACCACCACCGCGAGCCCGGCCGTCGGCGGCACGGTCGATTGCAGCCCGAACCCGGTGGAGCATGGCGGTGAGAGCACCTGCACGGCAACCGCCACACCGGGTGAAGGCTATGAGCTCGCAGGCTTCAGCGGTGACTGCTCGGGCCCGAATTGCAGCCTCGTGAGCATTACGTCGCCGCAGCATGTGACGGCACATTTTGATCCCGTGACCGAAATCGTTCTCGTCACTCGGGCCGGATCAGAAGCCTCGCTTTCGGTCAGTGGTCCGGGTTGCCGGATCGTCGAAGGGCAATTCGTTTCAGCCCCGAGTGGCGGACCGGCCAACGTGACGTTCCCATTCGGGTTGTTGGACTTCACGCTGAGAGGTTGTACCGGGGAAGCGGTGGTCACGGTGACCTATCCGACCGCGCTGCCTTCGGACGCCGGCTATTGGAAAGAAGCTGACGGTGTATTCAGTCCATACCCCGCCGACTTCAGCGGGAACAGTGTGACCTTCACTCTGGTGGACAACGGCTCGGGCGACAGCGACCCCACCGCCGGCACGATCCGGGATCCCAGTGGCGTCGGGTTTGTCTCCGCTTCGGCGATCACCTCGATCCCTCTGCTGTCTCCATGGAGCGCGCTCGCGTTGGCGCTCTTCATGGCCTTGATCGCCGGTTGGCGCATTGCCCACGCATAAGGGCCTAACCTAACCGGCGTTTCTCACAGCTTCGGCGAGACCTTCGACACCTCGGTCACGCGGCGTGTATCGCTTCGAAGCTGTGAGGCGCTCCCGCTGCGCGTTCATAGCACGGAATGCAGTCAGCGTATCCTGCCGCGACGAAGAACGCTGGGAACTGTAGAAATCGCACGATGCGCTACCGTATGCTGTCCGTCCTTCTGGTGGTCGCCTTGCCGCTCTCCGCGGCGACGTTCACCGTCACCAACACCAACGACAGCGGTGCGGGATCGCTGCGTCAGGCGATCGACGACGCCAACAGCGCCGGCGTCGGCCCGCACAACATCGAGTTCAACAGGGTGCGACCCTCGGATCACCGGCCACCGCGGTCGTGACGATCATCGACAACGATGCCGCCACGCTCGCCGCGATTCCGACGGCCTCGGAGTGGGGACTGCTCCTGTTGTCGATGGTCCTCGCGTTCGCGGGCGCGATGGCGATGCGACGTTGAGGTCCCCGCGCGCTATTCGGCCAACACCCTCGAGATCGCGGCATGCAACGCCGGGAGGCTTCACGTAGGGAGCAGAATTTGGGGTATCCTTCCGCCCTGCCAAGTGTGACACCACTGGAGGCGCGCAATGAAATACCTGCCCGTCCTACTGTTTTCCATCGCCGCCGTTGGCTGCGCTAGTTCGCCCGATGTGAACCGCGGGACGGTTGGCGGTGACGTTCGAGCCCCACGCGTGATCTATAAGGTCGATCCCGACTACCCGGCCGAGCTTCGCCGCGAGCGGGTTACCGGCGTGGTCAGGATCGCAGCAACCATCGATCGAGCCGGGCGACTCGTGGGCCGCGCGTGTTGCGGAGCTCCGACCCCAGGCTGGACAGTTCGGCTCTGGCCGCTGTCCGAAGGTGGAGGTTCAAGCCCGGTACGTTGGATGGCGAGCCTGTCGATGTGCTGTTCGAGGTGGACGTGAAGTTCTCGATTCCATAGCACGCGCGCGCACGAGATTTGTCCGCGGCTCATCGTCGCTCCTTTCTTCCGACGGCGCTCGAGAAATGCTTCCTAGCTCCACTCGGGTGATGTGCTGACGATCGAGCGCGATCTGAGTCTCCCCTCCCACGAAAGCGATTGCCGGCCAGTCGAGCTCCACCGGTCCGTCGTAGTACAGCGGTTCGAGGCGCGCTTCTACCTCCGCGAGGGCGACAATCGGCTGCTCGAACGGCTGGTGTGAGCGTGCCCGAAAAGACCCCAATCCCCGTTCGACAGAGGCAATGGCCTCTTCCTTCTCCATCGTGTCGCCGCCGACCATGTGCTCCTTCAGATACGCGACGATGGACTGGCACGCTCGGGCAGGACCGAGGCCCCACGCATCGGCGACAGCGGCATGATTGGCCCGAACGATGCGATCGAAGACGGGCACGTTCGCAGTCCCTTTCTGGCTCTCAGTCGTCGATTGGCTCGACACCAAGTCGGACGAGTCGCTCGAGGCCGTCCTTCATGGCTTTGAGCATCTCAGGCGAGTGTCCCTGCCAATCCGTGAGCTCGCCCGTGACCCGCAGCGGTTCTCGGGAGCGGTACGACTTCGTCGGATTCCCGCGGAACTTCTTGTCCGTCAGATTGGGGTCATCTTCGATCGGGCCGGTCGGTTCCACGGTGTAGATCCTGGCGGGACCTTCGCCGGCGGCCAACTCCGCTCCCCACGTGGCTGCATCCAGGGTGCGGGTCAGGTAGACGTAGGTCGTCGTCCTGTCCTGATTCCCGAAGTTCGGGGCATGGCCCGGCTTGATCAGGTCTCCCGGCGCGAGGTCCGCCCGAGTGCCATGGTAGAAACGCCACTCCGTGACCTCGCCCGTGACCCGCAGCGGCTGCCGCGAGCGATAGGACATCGTCGGATTCCGCGGAGAGTTGTCGTCCGTCAGGTCGGGGTCTCGTTCAATCGCGCCGGTCGGCGCCACGATGTAGACCCTGCCTGGGCCTTCGCCGACCGCCAGCTCTGCCGCCCAGATGGCCGCATCCGGATTAGGGGTCAGGTAGACGTAGGTCGTCAGCGAGTCCCGCTCAGCGCCGTCAGGGCGAGGGCCGGGCTCGATCAGCTCTCCCGGCTTCAGGTCGGCCCGTGTGCCATGGTAGAGCCGCTGTGACTTCAGGTCGTCTGTGGCCGCCATCGGCTCGTCCTTTCATGCTGCGTGGCTTCCCTGCGGTGCGAGAGCGTCGGTCCTGGATGGGACGCGCGCCGCACGCACAACGACTTTCCGAGTCAGACCATCTGGTCAGCCGAACGAAGGAGGCCGCGCCTTAGTAAAGCCCCCACGCTCAGCCGTGAGAGCCGCACGGGAGAACGACGGCGCGGGCTGCGTCGGCTGCAAGCGCTTGTTGGACGGCGGTCATGACGACATGATCCGGTCGTACTCAGCGTGAGTGCCGATCCAGCCCCAGAGAATCCCACCTTCCACATCTCTGCCGAGGGCGCGATAGTGGAGGCCGATACGAACGACCCAGTAGCCGCGGGCTTTCTTCAGCCGGAGAGAGGGATGGCGCGAATCTCTCTTGAGGAGGTCGTAGTTCGCTCGCGCGAGCCGTTGGATTTCGGTGGGGAGTTGATCGAACAACTCCCAGAAATCCGGACTCGTCAGGTGCTTCAAATCGCGCGGCTCTTCCCTGCCTGGTGATCGGCAATCGATTTCTTGAAGAGTTTGTCCAGCTTGCCTGAGGCGGCGTCTCGCTCGATCTGGCGATCCCATTCTTCAGCGTCGAGCTCGAGCAGCCAGTCTCGCAATCTGGAGAATTCTTCGGGCGAGAGCTTCTTGATCTCAGTTTCGATTTGTTCGAGCTTGGTCATCCTCTGCTCCAACGGTCTACCGGAAAGGTCAATTGCGCCCGCCTGACGCTCAGCCGCGGCAACCGTACACGATAGAGTAGCAGCCTACGAGAACGGTGGCGCGGTTGCCGGCGGCTGCAGCGGCCGAGTTGGCGCGCGAGTTTCTCGATCTGACGCCCGGCGAGTCCGCGTTCGTGGAGATCAAGCTCGCCCTTGCACGACGGGTTCGGGAACTTCGGGAGGAGCACTGGACGCAGGCCGAGTTTGCGAGACGCGTTGGATCAGAGTCAGTCCAGAGTCGCGAAAACGGAAGCGGCCGATCCCCCAGTGAGCGTTGATCTACTCGTTCGATCGTTGCTCGCTGCAGGTGCCGATCGTCGCGAGCTCGGACGCGTCGTCGGCTCTCGGCGACGTTAACGGAGTGGTCGACGAGACCGTCGATCAACTACGAGTTGCAGGCCAAGCCGGCAACCTCGCCGCTTCACGGTCCGCGGCTGCATCACTTGATACATACGGCGATGTCGTTCGCAATAGCCTGCTCGTCGTACACTGTCAGGCGCCGATCGAGTCGTTGTAGGGAGTAACTCAAGCGGCCTACGTGCAAGACGAGTGAGCGGAGATCGAGATCTTGAGGACGGCTACGGAGCCCCTCCCGGACGCGATCGTACAGCCACTCCGCCTCGGCCGGCCCTGCCTGCCGCATGGCGCGATTGACGAGACGCTGAAGCGCGACCGCCGACGCCTCGTTGCTCGCATTCATGAGACTCGTCAGCCAAAGCAGAACCTTCTCCATGCGTCCAGCAGGGAAGGCGAAACACTCAAAATACCACTCTACCGTCCCGAATGTAGCCGGATCGCGGACCAATGCTGCCAACGTTGGTGAAGCCTCTGCGAATAACGCTTCGAGCGTTGGCACGAACCCGATCCGTTCGCTCCGTAACGCGGAGTCGAGCTCGTGCAACGCTGAGGTGGAGCGGCTTCGACCGAAAGTCCGAATCAGGCGGTGAATGCGATCGGCACGCTGCTCCCGATTCGCTGCCGCCGATCGTTCTTGGCGGACCCGAGCCCAGATATAGATCAGCGGTATGGCGACAAAGAACGCCAGCGCCACGAGAACGCAACCCATGTCTTCCGTCATGTGTCGACCTTACGCCGCGTTGCGCGGCCTTCTTTTACCTCGCACCCTATTTTGACACCGGCTCGCACAAAAAGAGGGGGCTCATGGTCGAGATCTTGCGGTTGGCCCGGCTACAGTAACGGACTAGCACTCAGCCGCGCCAATCCGCACGGGTAAGTCTATCGCGCTTCGAACTCACGTGGCGCGGGTTGGCGACGGGCAGTGCAGAGCTAGACAGCGTGGCGCCGCCTACGAGTCTCGCGGCCGGCTGAGATGTTTCCAACGACCAATCCTATGAGCCGCCTCGCGAACGATGTGCTCAGAGAGTTTCTTCCAGTCTCGCCCCGGGGGTCGGGCTGCCGACAAGACCTCCGTCGGCAAATTCACACGAACTGTTCGGTTCTATCCTGGACTCGATCTCGACGTGGGAATGCCCACGGTGATCGTGTCCCACTCGAGTTTCGCCGACGATGATTTAAGACGAAGACGCGCCGCATACGCTTCGGGTAGGCTGGCGGCAAGCTTCCTACGCCCGCCTCACAAGAGCTATTGCTCTGACCGCCGACGGCGCCAACGTGGCATCGATGCGGGCAGCGCCTGAGAATGTCTTTGTCTCGAGAGGATTGACCACCATGCCAGAGTGATCAATGTCCTTGTCGAGTTCGTGGCCATTGTTATCCAACACTCGACACTCGATGCGGTAGGCAGACGGTCCCCTGGAACGGTTCGTTATCTCCACCTGCCAGCCGAAGCGCCAGAAGGGCGTTTCAGGCTTCAACAGGCGACAGGTGAAGTTCTTTGCGGAGGTGGTCTCGGGTTCGGCGCATTCCACCACAGTTGACAGCCAGCCGCTGAGCGCCACTGAGGGCGGCGGATCTGATGCTGGTAAGGAGGGTGTAACCAGAGCGGCGGGAAGCGAGAAGTCGCCGGCCGACAGCCAGTCCGCTCCAGAGTCGTCTGCCTCGCAGCCGGCGAGTCGCAGACGATTCACGAGGTCCCTCCGTGTGGTGGCGGCATTGGATAGCCGAACAATATGGCGCCCGGCGTTGTCACTGAACGGCTTCACGTGTCCCAGTTCAACAAACACCGTATTGTCCGGAGATCTGGCGAGAGCTAGGCCGGCTTCGAACAGGACGTTCGGGCGTGCCTGTGGCGATAAGTCGCGCTCGACCGGCGGTTCGGAAACACCCCACAGCGACGGAGAAAGCCGCACTTCATCGTCACCGGTCAACAGCACGACGACCGCCTGGGCCTCAGCGAACGCGGCGTCGAGGATCTCTGCGATCATCGGGGATGGCCTGCCGGTACGGGCGACGGCCTGCGTCCATTCGAGGGGGCGCAGGCTCACGCTACGCAGGAATGCGAAGAGGGCGTCGCGCGCAGCGACGTTCCTTCCGTGAACCACGAATACTGTGTCCTTGCGTGGCAAGATTGCCCTCAATCTGTTTTCAGGACTATCAAATCCTGACCGGGCGGCTTCGCACAAGCCGCCGAACTCATTTCGGTCTCTCTCGAGCCCCATCTACATGTAGATACAAGTCTATACCCGTAGATATCTACATCTACCGGTAGATATCTGCTGCCGCGCACCCCGCGCGCGCTCGACCCTCTGTACTCCCACTCCAAACCTCACCGCGCCCGAATCGCGCGCAGCGCGCTTGTCCGCGCCTCTGCCTCCCGCGACTCTGCCTCCCGTCCGAGGGTCTTGTAGATCCATACGAGTTGCAGTGGGGGGCGGAAGTCGGCGGGTTCGAGGGATGAGGCGCGGTCGAACATCTCGGCGGCCTCCTCGAGCTTCGCCTCGCGCACGCGGAGGTGGCCGAGGCGGTAGTAGGCCTCGGCGGAGCGAGGGTTGATGGAGATCGCGAGCTCGAGCTCCTGGGACGCCTCCGCGAAGCGCTCCTCGGCGATGAGGACGTGGCCGCGGCTGATGTGGGTCTCGGCGAGTTGGGGCGCGAGCTCGACCGCGCGCGTGGACGCGTCGTCGGCGCGCTGCAGGAGGGTCGCGGAACGGCGAATCCCATACAGCTCGGCGAGGGCGTCGGCGAGGCCGGCGTGCGCGGGCGCGTACTCGGCGTCGAAGTCGATGGCGAGCTCAAACATCCCCACGGCGGCGTCGAAGGACTCGGGCGTGGCCTCGCTGAGGTAGGTGCGGCCGCGCAGGTGGAACTCGTAAGCGTCGATGCGCACGGGAGTGGAGCGGAGCACGTCGCGCTGGCGGTCGACCATCACGCCGAGGAGGACGCGCGCGGTCTTGTTCGCAATCTCTTCCTGCAGCGCGAAGATGTCGCCGAGCTGGCGATCGTATTTCTCGGACCAGACGTGATGGCCCTTGGCGGTGTCGACGAGGTGGACGGTGATGCGCATCCGGTCCTCGGACTTGCGGACGCTCCCGCGCAGCACGTGGCCGACGCCGAGCTTCGTACCGAGCTCGCGGACGTCGTCGTCTTCGCGAAAGTCGAACGCGGTCGCGCGGGACACAACGCGGATCTCCTGGATGCGCGTCAGGGTGTTGATCAGCTCCTCGGCGATGCCGTCGCAGAAGTGACGCTGATCGTGCGCGGGGCTGAGATCGGTGAACGGCAGGACGGCGATGGACTTGGGATCCAGCACCGGTGCCGCCGATACAGACGCAACAGCGGCGAGGGCGCCGACGAAGCGGAAGCCGCGGCCGTAGACGGTGCGGATCCAGCGCGGCTCGGTCGGGGAGTCGCCGAGGGCGCGGCGCGCGTCGCGGATGGCGGTGGTGAGCGCGGACTCCGAAACGTGCACGTCGGGCCAGAGCTTGTCGAGGAGCTCCTCCTTCGGCACGACCCGGTCGCGATGCTCGATCAGGTAGTTGAGAACTTCCAGGACACGCGGCTCGGCCTTGACGGACGCACCGTCGCGGCGCAGCTCATAACGGTCGAGATTGAGCTCGAACTCACCAAAACGGAACATGGAAGGATTGATCCCGAACTTTCCCCACATTCTCTCCCGGATTCGCGGGGCGCACGGACTCTACCTTGCGTGTAACCGGTTACGGGGAGCGGTTGGCGATTGGCGGTTGGCGGTTGGCGGAGATGAGGATGAGCGCCGCATCTGACCTGCTCGGCCGACCGGCTCCGCCACCCGCCAACCGCCAACCGGAGTCAGTGATGTACCAGGAGCCACCTGCCGGCAGCGCGGATGTCTGGAAAACCGGAGAGGGATGCGCGCCGTACCTGACCTGCTCCGCCAACCGCCAACCGCCAACCGCCAACCGCCAACCGGAGAATCGATGTCAGTGATGTACCAGGAGCCACCTACCGCCAGCGCGGATGTTTATGCAAACCGGATCGGACGCACGCTCAACAGCGGGTTCGTCTCCCTGATGATCAGCATCGGTCACCGGACCCGTCTCTTCGACGTGATGGCGTCGCTGCCGCCGTCGACGAGCAACGCCGTCGCCGACGCGGCCGGCCTCACGGAGCGCTACGTGCGCGAGTGGCTGGCGGCGATGACGACGGCGCGCATCGTCCACTACGACGTCCGCACGGGGACGTACTTTCTGCCGATCGAATACGCGGCGGTGCTGGGCCGCGGAGCGGGCTCGGGCAATCTCGCGCCGGCCGCGCAGCTGCTGTCGATGCTGGCCGGCATCGAGGATAAGGTCGTGGCCGGATTCCACGGAGGCGGCGGCGTGATGCCGGAGGCATACGACCGGCTGCATGCGTTCCTCGCGGAAGAGAAGCATCTGCACATCGACGAGGAGTATGTGGAAGAGCTGCTCGAGCTGATGCCGGGGATGGACCTGCGTCTCGCCGCCGGCGCGTGCGTGCTGGACGCCGGGTGCGGCGACGGCGCGGTGCTGATGGTCCTGGCGCGGATGTTCCCCCGCTCCGCATTCCGCGGCTATGACATCTCACAGGCGGCGATCGACCGCGCGAACGAGCGCGTCGACGAGGCGGGCCTGCAGAACATCGATTTTGCCGTCGGCGACATGGCCTCGCTCGACGAGCCGCGCGCGTACGATCTGGTGCTGGCTCTGGAATCGATTCACGAACAGGCGTTCCCTCGTCTCGTCCTGAGCAACATCGCGAACGCACTCAAGCGCGACGGCGTGTTCCTGATGCAGGAGGTCGCCGCATCGAGCCATCTCGCGCGCAACGTGGAGAACCCGTTCGCGCCGATGCTCTACGCGCTCTCGCTCCTCCACGCCGTCCCGGTCTCCCTCGCCCAGGACGGCGAAGCCCTCGGCCGCATGTGGGGCGAGGAGCGCGCCCGCCAGATGCTGCAGGAGGCGGGATTCACGAAGACGCGGTTCGACGGGATCGCCGCGGATCCGCTGCGGTATTACTGCGTGGCCACGCGTCAATCTTCGTCTTCGTCAATCCTGAGCGAGCGCAGCGAGTCGAAGGATCAGGTGAGCCCTCTCGCTGGACGTGCATCGGAGCGCTTTGCGAGAGGGCAGTCGCCAAAATCCTGAGTGAGCGAAGCGAGTCGAAGGATCAAGCGAGCCCTCACGGTTGGCGTGCATCGGAGCGCGCTGCGTGAGGGCAGTCGCCAAAATCCTGTGTGAGCGAAGCGAGTCGAAGGATCAACGGAGCCCTCACGCTGGACGTGCATCGGAGCGCTTTGCGAGAGGGCTCCCTTGATCCTTCGCCGCTGTGCGGCTCAGGATTTGTGGGGGGGGGCCGGCGAGCTTCCGCACCATCGCCAGCAGCAGCGACGCCTCGCGCGTCGTCAGGACCGCGCGGCCGGTGATGGCTTGGAGCTCCGCGCACATGCGGTCGGGGCTCTTCTCGCCCCAGTAGCCGATGTCGTCGAGAAGGGCCCGGGCGTGAGTGTTGAGCCGGTGAAGGAGCTGGTGCGGCGCGGGATCGGGGTCCTTCGCGCGGGGGCGGAGTCCCTTGCCGAGCTCGTAGCAGAAGATCGCCACCGACTGGGCGAGGTTCATCGTCGGGAACTCCAGCCAGGTCGGGATGGACGCGGTGCGCTGGCAGAGCAGGACCTCGCGTCCGCTGAGGCCGTACTTCTCGCGACCGAAGACGAGCGCGAGGCGATGCTCGTCGCCGAGCTGCTCCTCGGCGACCCGCGCGACGTCGGCGGGGGTGAGCTGTTCGTAGACCTGACGTGCGCGGACCGCGGTCGTGGCGACGGTGAGGTGGCAATCGGCGAGCGCTTCCTCCAGCGTGTCGACGCGCGTGGCCGTGTTCACGACGTCGATCGCGCCGACCGCCCACCAGCTCGACACGTTGTCGGTCCGCTCCGTTTTTCCGCCGACGATCCAGAGGTCGGTGAAGCCGAAGTTCTTCATCGCCCGCGCGGCGGCGCCGACGTTTCCGGACTCCAGCGGCTCGACGAGAACGATCCGGACCTTCACGGCGGGAAGGCTATCATCGGGCCCTGCTCGAGGTAGGACCCCCGGCCGACCCAGCACCCAGCACCCAGCACTCAGCCCCCACTCATCGCCGCACGGTGAACACGGGCCACTCTCCGAGGCGCTGGCCGAGGCTGGCGATTCCGCGGGGGTCGAATTCGAGGCCGGAGCCGGCGACGAGGTCGCGGACGGTGTTCGAGACGACGATCTCGCCGACGGCGGCGGCTTCGGCGAGCAGCGCGCCGATCTCCACGCTCACGCCGGCGATTCCTTCCGGCGTGAGCTCGCATTCGCCGGTGTGCAGTCCCGCGGCGAGCCGCAGCCCGCGCGCTTCGGAGGCGTCGAGGAGTGCGCGGGCGCAGCGGATCGCGCGCGCGGGGCCGTCGAACGTGGCCACGAGCGCGTCGTCGATGCGGGCGATCTTCTCTCCCTGGAACCAGCGGATCTCGCGCGTCGCGTCTCGATCGAGCTCGTTGGAGAAATGGTCCATGCGGACGAAGAGCAGCGTTGCCAGGACGCGCGTTCGATCCGTTCCGCCGCCGAGCTCCCTGACGATACGCTGAACGAAACGCTGAACGGCTTCGAGGATCGCGTCCTGATCGCCGACGAACGGGAGGTGGTCATTGCCCGGCAGCTCGAGGAACCGCGCGCCGGGGATCCGCTCGGCGATGTATCGCCCTTCCTCCACACGCAGGCAGCGGTCCTCGCTGCGGTGGATCACCAGCGCCGGCACGCGGATCGTCGGGAGCACGTTGCGGATGTCGATGTCCGCGTTCATGCGCGTGAGCGCCGCGGCCGCGCCGGGGCTCGCTCCCATGCGCAGGTACGTGCTCCACCACCTCCGGAAGTCGGGATCGCCCGCGCGGCTCGGGGCCCGCTCGTCGATGCCGACCGGGCCCCCCCACTCGCGCTCGAGCATCTCGATGAAGGCCTCGCGCTGTTCCGGCGTCGGCCCCCACGGGTAGTCGTCCGCTCGCAGGCGGCGCGCGTAGCCGCCGATGATGACGATGCCGGCGGTGTGCTCGGGATATGTCGCGGCGAACAGGCTCGACATCGTGCCGCCTTCCGAGACACCCATCACGACGGCGCGCGTCGAGCCCGCGGCGTGCATCACCGCGCGCACGTCGTCCATCCGCTCCTCGAGCGTCGGGAGCTGCGAGATCGGCACGGCGTCGGACAGGCCGGTGCCGCGCTTGTCGAAGAGGATCAGCCGCGAGAAGCTCGCCAGGCGGTTCAGAAAGCTCGCGAAGGATGGCTCCTCCCAGAACATCTCGAGGTGGGAAACCCAGCCCATGACGAACACGAGGTCGATGGGGCCGTCGCCGATGACCTGATAGGCGATGTTGACGTTGCCGCTGCGCGCATACCGGGTGACCCGCTCGGTCTGGAGTGCGGAGGCAGCGCCTCCGCTTTCCGACACATCGGCAACGAATCGGTAGCCACGCCGGGGAATCGTCTGCACGTATTCGACCGACGGATCGGCCGCGGCGAGGGCCTTGCGCACGAGCGAGACGTTCTGGGCGAGGTTGTTCTCGTCGACGAAGGTATCGGGCCAGACGCGATCGAGCAGCTCGCGCTTCGTGAGCACCGTGCCCGAGCTCTCGACGAGCACGCGCAGTGTCTCAAACGCCTTCGGCGCGAGGGTGATCTCCCCCTCGTGCGTGGAGAGCAGCCCCTGAGCAGTGTCGAGTCGGAAGGGTCCGAACTGGTAGACGTTCATCGGTCGCTCAGGAAAACCTCAGGCGTCCTTCACGACACCGCAAGGCATGGAACGTACGTTGGCGTCAACGATTCTACGGAGGTTCCATGGCAGTCGAAGCACGAATCCCAATCAACGCTCATTTTCTTCAGCAGGAAAGGATGACCCCATGACCTGGATCGATGTGGCCACCTGGGCCACCCTCGGGATGTTGCCCCTGTTTCTCATCCTCGACGCCTTCTATCGCGCGCGGAAATACGACACGCCGCGTTTCTGGCGCGTGCGCGCGCTGGCGGTGGCGATCGTCGCGTTCGCTCTCTCGTTCGCGGTGCCGATGGTGTGGGCGCGCCTGCTCGGCGGGTGGACTCTGTTCGACCTCTCATTCCTCGGCATCGCCGGCGGCGCGGTCGTGGGCATCCTCATCTACGAGCTCGGGCACTACTGGTACCACCGCACCGTGCATCGCAACGATCAGCTCTGGCTGGCGTTCCACCAGATGCATCACAGCCCGGAGAGCCTCGACGCCTGGGGCGCGTACTACCTCGCGCCGACGGACGTGATCGGCTTCGTCACGCTGCAGACGCTCATCTTTGGACCGCTCCTCGGTCTGCCGGTGGGCGCCGTGGTGATCGGAAGCCTGTTCCTGACCTTCAACGCCGTGTTCCAGCATGCGAACCTGCGGACGCCGCGCTGGCTGGGCTACATCATTCAACGGCCGGAGAGCCACGGTATCCACCACGAGCGCGGCGTGCACGCGTACAACTACAGCGACCTTCCGCTGTGGGACATGATCTTCGGCACGTACCGCAACCCGGAGAGGTTCGAGGGGAAGGTGGGATTCTGGGATGGCGCGTCGTCGAAGGTGGGAGCGATGTTGCTGGCGAGGGATGTGAGCCGATAGGACGAATGGGACGAATGGGACGAATGGGACGAATAGGACGAATGGGACGAATGGGACGAATGGGGAGTCTACCTATCCGTCCTATGGGTCCCATAGGTCCTATGAGTCCCATGAGTCCCATGAGTCCCATGGGTCCTATGAGTCCTATCGCCTATCTCCCGCAATGGTGCTGCTCGACCTCGACCTCGACGAAGAGGCTCGCATCGAGTGGGTTCTCTTCCTTCCGCCGCGCGCGGCATAAACTGATGAGCACGATGAAAGTAGCATCTCTCGACGCACCGTCGCTAACGACCGACCGCCTGCTTCTGCGCATGCTGCAGGAGGCGGACTTCGAGGAGTACGCGGCCATCCATACCGACGCCGAGGTGACGAAGTACACGATGCGGACGCACCTGACTCGGATCGAGGCCTGGCGGCATCTCGCGGTGCTCGTCGGCCACTGGCACCTGCGCGGGTTCGGGATGTGGGGCGTGTTCGAGAAGAGCACCGGCGCGCTCGTCGGCCGGGTCGGATTCCATCAGCCCGACGGCTGGCCCGACTTCGAGCTCGGCTGGACGATCGGTCGCAACTGGTGGGGCAAGGGCTACGCATCCGAGGCCGCGAAGCGTTGCGTGGAGCTCGCGTTCGGCGAGATGGGGCGCGAGCACCTGATCAGCCTCATCGATCCGGAGAACGTCGCGTCGATCCGCGTAGCCGAACGGATCGGCGAGAGCCTCGAGGGGGAGGTTCAGCTGGGCGAGCACCGGTTGCTGATGTACGGAATCACCAGGTGATGTGCCACTCGCGTCGATACAGAAGGATGTGATCGTCGCCTCGCAAGCGGGTACGATCGCGCCCCGTGAGCACTCCGACCATCCCCAAGCCGAAGCCAGGCAAACTCGATTCCGATGCGATCGTCGATACCTTCTCGCATCGGATGATGTATTCGGTCGCGCGAGACGAGTTCAACGCTACCGAGGAGAACGCGTACCAGGCGCTCGCTTACGCGGCGCGGGATCGCCTGATGGATCGCTGGTTCGAGACGCAGGACCGGTACTACCGCGAAGACGTGAAGCGCGTGTACTACCTCTCGCTCGAGTTCCTCCTTGGCCGGCTGCTGACGAATGCGGTCGTGAATCTCGGCGCGAAGGGGGAGTACGCCGCGGCCATGAAGCAGATCGGACTCGATCTCGAGCAGCTCGCCGAGCGCGAGCCGGACGCGGGGCTCGGCAACGGCGGCCTCGGACGTCTCGCGGCGTGCTTCCTCGACTCCGCGGCGACGCTTGGCTTGCCTTTCTACGGCTACGGGATCCGCTACGAGTACGGCATCTTCAACCAGCGCCTGAAAGACGGGCAGCAGATCGAGGCGCCCGACAACTGGCTGCGCTACGGCAATCCCTGGGAGGTCGCGCGACCGGACGTGCTCTTCCCGGTGAAGTTCTACGGCCGCGTCGAGAGCTACACCGACGCGATCGGACGCAGTCGCATGCGCTGGGTCGAGGCCCACGAGGTGTATGCGATGGCGTACGACATCCCCGCACCCGGATACAGGAACGACGTCGTGAACTCCCTGCGTCTGTGGGGCGCGAAGTCGAGCCGCGAGTTCGATCTCGAGAAGTTCATCGCCGGCGCGTACGTCGCCGCCGTCGAGGACAAGACCTCGACTGAGAACATCTCCAAGGTGCTCTACCCGCCCGACGATCAGTACGCGGGCCGCGAGCTGCGGCTCAAACAGCAGTACTTCTTCACCTCGGCGACCATCCAGGACATCCTCCGCCGCTTCCGCAAACACCATCCGGACGAGTGGCAGCGGCTTCCCGAGAAAGTGGCCATCCAGCTCAACGACACCCATCCGGCGATCGCCATCCCGGAGATGATGCGCGTGCTCGTCGACGAGGAAGCGCTGGACTGGGAGGCGGCTTGGTGGATCTGCGAGCGCGTGTTCGCGTACACGAACCACACCGTGTTGCCCGAGGCGCTGGAGTCGTGGTCGCGTGAGCTCATGGGACGCCTGCTCCCGCGACACCTGCAGATCATCGAAGAGATCGACCGCCGCTTCCGCGCCGTCATTGTCCTGGCGCATCCGGGCGACGAGACGAAGGTGCGGCGGATGGCGATCCTCGACGAGCACAACGTGCGGATGGCCAACCTGGCGATCGTCGGCTCGCACTCGGTGAACGGCGTGGCCCGGCTGCACAGCGAGATCCTGAAGTCACGGATCTTTCCGGAATTCGCGCGGCTCTACCCGAAGAAGTTCAACAACAAAACGAACGGCATCACGCCCCGACGCTGGCTGCTGCAGGCCAACCCGGAGCTGACGGAGCTCATCGACTCGGCCATCGGCGACCGGTGGCACGCGGACCTCGACCGTCTGCGCGAGCTGGAGTCGTTCGTGGAGGTTCCGTCGTTCCGCGAGAGCTGGCACCGGGTGAAGCTCGAGCGGAAGCGGCACCTCGACCGGTGGCTGCGCCGCTGCTTCCGCATCGACGTCGATCCGGAGTCGCTGTTCGACGTGCAGATCAAGCGGATGCACGAGTACAAGCGCCAGCTTCTGAACGCGATGCACGTCATCGCCCTCCATCACCGTCTCCTCGAGGGGCAGGAGTGTCCGCCGCGCACGGTGATCTTCGGAGGGAAAGCGGCGCCGAGCTACTTCATCGCGAAGCTGATCATCAAGCTGATCCACGACGTCGGGACGCTCATCCGCGCGAATCCGTTCGTGTCGCAGCGCCTCAACGTCGTCTTCGTGCCGAACTACAACGTCACGGCCGCGGAGGTGCTGTTCCCGGCGACGGAGCTCTCCGAGCAGATCTCGACCGCGGGCACGGAGGCCTCCGGAACGGGGTGCATGAAGGCGGTGCTCAACGGCGCGGTCCTCATCGGAACGCTCGACGGCGCGAACATCGAGATCCGCGAGCAGGTCGGAGAGGAGAACCTGTTCGTCTTCGGCCACACGGCCGAGGAGATCGCGTCGATGAATCCTGGCGATCACGCGCCGAGCGCGGAGCTCGATGCGGTGATCAACCACATCGCGGAGATGAGCGGCGGCATCTTCCGCCCGATCGTGGACATCCTCCGCGGCGACGACCGCTACTTCCATTGCGCGGACTTCACCTCGTACGTCGAGACGCAGCAGCGCGCGGCGGAGGCGTGGGCGGATCGCGAGCGATGGACGCGCATGTCGATCCTGAACACGGCCCGCAGCGGGTTCTTCTCGGCGGACCGCACGGTCGCGCAGTACGCCAAGGAGATCTGGGCTTAATGTGGGTGTCATCCTGAGCCGCGCAGGCGGTCGCCGCACTCCACATCACATCGCCGGTGGTGCCGGCTTCAACTTCGTGATCAGCGCCTCCAGCCGTGCTCGAGCCTCGGTCTGCTCGTCGAGCGTGCCGCTGAGCATCCGCGCGATGTCGGAGAGCTCTTTCGTGACGTCCGGCGTGGCGTCACCGAGGTTGATCGAGCCGGTGGTCGTGCCGCCTTCCGCCATCTGCTTGCGGACGCGGGCCGCCTCTTCCTGTTCGGCGGTGCGTTTCTCCAGCTCGCCGGGCAGCGTGAGGATGGCCTCGTCGATGATGTTCTTGATCGCGCCGCGGTTCATGTCGCGCTCGGCCGTGAGCTCCCGCACCTGCAGGAGCTTGGTCACCGCCGGGTAGTACGGACTGTTGGGATCGTCGATGAGCTTCGCCTGGACGAGCGCCACCTCGGCCACCGCGGCCTTGCCGCCGGTCTCGACGCCCAGCTCCGCGGTCGCCTTCACCGACTTGCCGATCTCCGGCAGCGGTACACCGGTCGCGTCGCCGGGATTCACCCACGCGGCCACCGGGATCTCGTGATGCGAGATCCTGCCGTCGAAGCCCGTGGACTCGACGAGGATGTTCCGCACCCACACGCGGTTGTTCGCCGAAAACGTCCCCCGCTTCCGGGGCACGGTCACTTCGACGCGGTAGCCATTCGAGCCGGTGACCATCACGTAGCGGAGCTCACTCTCCGTGTACACGCGCTCGATCGTCTTCTCGTCTTTCACGCGACCGCCTTCTTCGCGCTGCAGGGAGGCCCACTGGTACGTTCCGTCTTCCCGCGGCATGCGCAGCGTCTCGACGTCGCTGTCGACGATCGCCAGCAGCACCTGCCGCGAGTCGGGGAGATTGTTCGCGACCGACGTCACGCGGCCGAGGGCGTGCAGGTCGTTCGCGAGCATCTCGATGTTCTTGTCGGCCACGGCCGGATCGAGAGCCAGGGAGGGGAATGCCAGGAGGAGGAGAACCGGGACGAGGGCGAAGCGATCCATTTGTTGCCTCCGTGTTGGTTTTGAGAGGAGTGCATGTTACATGAACGGTCTTGACCAGTAGCCAGTAGACCCCGCCAACCGCCAACCGCCAACCGGAAGAACCGATGTAACGAATTCTCCTCTGGCGTCACTAATCGGCAGTGGAGGATCTCATGCGTCCGGTCGTCCGTCTCGTTTTCGCGTTGTTGATTCTCGTATCGGTGCGTTGTGCGCACCAGCAGGCCTGGACCGCGCCAGGTGTGAAACTCACTGTCGCAGATCCCGCGGGGATTGCACCGAGATCGCTCGAACAGCTCGAGATCGGCGATTCGCTGTCCGCCGGGATCTCCGGTGCGACGCCGAACGTCCCCGTCGAGTTCCTGCTCGAGGACGAGCGTGGACGGGAATGGTCGTACATGCGCATGCGGAGCGACGCGCGTGGCAACGTCGAGCCGACGCTGTTCTGGTATCAGTCAGGCGTCATCGGCACCACGCTGCGCGAGATCGCATTCCGCCCCGACCCGGCGTTCACCACGTTCGAGGAGGCGGATCGCTTCTTCGCCGAGAACGCCCTTCGTCTCACGGTGCGGGAAGCGTCCGGACGCGAGCTCGCGCGGCAGAGCTTCCGTCCGCGTCCGCGAAGCACGCCGTTCGTCTATCCGTCGAATGCCAAAGGAATCCTCGAGAATGCCGTCGATGTGCGTCGTGAAGACCTGCACGTCAGCGGCCGCAACTTCCCGGCCGGCGCCACGGTGAATCTGTTCGTCGTTCCGAATCGCTTCGCCTGGCGCGCCGGCGATCCGCTCGAGGCGCCGGAAGGCGCGGTCCGGACGATCCGGCTCGGCGCCGGGGAGACCAGCTTCACCACGCAGGTGTGGGATCGCCGCCTGGCACGTCCCGGCGCGTACGACATCGTCGCCCGCATCGGCGAGATGGGCCGCCCGGTGCTGAGGCCCGACGACATCGTCTCCTTCGGCGAGGACACGGGCGTGCTGATGTACATCATCATCAACGGCAACATCGTCATCGACGCGGCGGGACGGATGAAGGATTCGCCCGCGTACTTCGAGTTCTCCGACGCCTTCGAGAAGGGGCAGGACGTGTACGCCGCGGTCGATCCCAGCGACGTCCCGGCCATGCATCCCGGCGGCAACTACGCCGCGTACTGGGTCGTCGCCGATCAGCCGGAGGCATACTGGGACGGCGTGTCGCCGGCGCTCGTCGATGTGTCGTCGGATGGACGAAACATCGCCCGCGTGAAGTACTTCTGCATCAACGGCACGCGCTTCAAGATCTGGCCCGCCGCGACCCAGGTTGCGCCAATGGCCGCATACGACGTGGTCGTCGATTTCGGCTCCGTGCCGGCGAACGTACACACCGATTTCGTCGACGACAACACCTACGACAAGGGCATCGACTTCATCGACGGATACGACACCGCGGGATTTTGGGTGTTCGAAGATCCTGGATCGGTGGGACCGATGCCGGTCGGAACGGTCGAGTACCTCGACCCGAACGGCATCTCCGGCATCACGGACCCGGAGGGCATTGAAGGCCCGACACAGCCGGTGACGCTGGGGTGGGCGAGGATCATGTATCCCGCGACGGTGGCCGGTACCGGCCAGCCGGTCGCCGCGGGGGGCCCGTTCCCCATCGCGCTGTTCCTGCACGGCCGCCACCATCGCTGTGACAACGATGGTGCGGGACCGGGGCTCACGGGCAGCACCATACAGCCCTGTCCTCAGAACCAGCGCCATCCGAGTCACGAGGGCTACAACTACATCATGGAGCGCCTCGCGAGCCATGGGATCTTCTCGATCTCGATCAACGCGTACGACATCCAGCCCGGCCTCGGCCAGTGGGACTACAGCTCGCGCGGACGGCTCGTGCTGAAGTTCCTCGACAAGTTGCGCGACTGGACGAATGCACCGGTCGATCCGTTCGGCGGGATCTTCAACGGTCAGCTCGACATGACACGCATCGCGCTGTCCGGGCACAGCCGCGGCGGCGAGGGCGTCGTGTCGGCGCAGCAGCTCAACGCGAACTGGCCGATGCCGCACTCGATCGTCGCGGTCAACACGATTGCGCCGACCGATCAAGACTCGGTGTCGTGGGTTCCGGCGTCGACGTTCTTCCTCCTCATCGGCGCGCGCGACGGGGACCTGGACAACATGCAGGGCTTCCGCACGTACGACCGCGCGTTCCCCGACGGCATGATGAACCGCAAGCCGAAGGCGATCGCATGGGTCTACGGCGCGAATCACAACTACTTCAATACCGTCTGGACGCCGACCGCGGAGCTCGGGACTCCGAACCCATGGTCGGGCTCCGTCGACGACTGTTTCGCGGGCGGATGTGGATCGCCCATCTCGGGCGCGGCACAGCGGCAGATCGGCTTGACGACGATCTCCGCGTTCTTCCGCTGGCAGTTGCAGGGCATCACCCAGTACCGCGAGATCCTGACGGGAATCGTGCGGCCGGCGGCGATGGACAACGACAAGATCTTCTGGACGCTGCAGGATCCCGATCGCAAGGCCGTCGACAACTTCGAGCAGACGCCGTTCACCACGGCGACCAATACGCTCATGGGACCGGCGAGTGCACCAGGATTCACGACGTTCGCCGAGGCGCTGCTCAATGCCGATTCGACCGACTACGCGGTGACGCCCGCCACGACCGACTCGAGCTTCCGCCACGACACGATCGGCCTCAAGCTGGCGTGGGCTGCACCGCAGACGTACACGACCGAGATTCCGGCGGGACCGCATCGCGACGTGAGCGCGTTCACCCACCTCACGCTCCGCGCGGCGAAGAAAGTCACGGGAGCGGTGGTGCCCGGACCGGATGTGCGCCTGTTCGTGAGCGTCGAGGACAACATGGGACGCACGGGCACGACCGCCTGGTCGAGTCAGTTCGGCCGCATCCCGCATCCGTTCACCGGCAGCGAGGACCCGAACCTCGCGCAGATGTCGGGGATCCGCATCCCGCTGCGCCTGTTCACCCGCAACAACTCCGAGGTGGATTTGACGAACATCGTTCGGATTCGCATCCGGACCGAGGGTGCCGGGGAAATCGGAATCGACGACGTGGAGTTTGGAAAGTGAGACCAGCCATGCGACAGCTCATCGGATTTCTCGCCCTGACGACGATGATGTGCGCCAGTGCACCCACGACCGCGCAGACGACGGCAAAACCGGCGCGCGTGGATCGCACGGAAGTGCCGTTCCGCATCGCGACCGCCGAGGTGCAGCGTTTCGAGCGCGCCTTGCCGTCGCGCAAAGGGGAGTACCGCGAGGCACTCGTGCTGCGCATCGAGGCCGCGGTGGCCGATTACGAAGCGCTGCAGCCCGCGAAGGAGGCCTTTCTCTACGTAGGCCGCCACGAGCTCCGGCCGATCGATTTCCAGTGGGGGAAAGAACGCGTGATCGTCACGTTCCACGATCCGGAGTGGCGCGAGCTCCGCGGCGGTGAGCCGATGGTGCTGACGACCGAGCACGGCGAGCCGTTGCGGAATCCGGAGAAGTACCGTCAGGCGCAGCGATTCGACCGCGGGCTGATCGGTAGCCGGTAGCCGTTGGCGGTTGGCGGTTGGCGGTAGCCGATTGGCGAGGGTACGCACTGGCGATACCGCCCCTCGGCAACGGCTACTGGCTGGCTACTGGCAAGTGGCTACTGGCTGGCAACCGGCAACTGGCAACTAGCAACTGGCAACTAGCAACTAGCAACTAGCAACTAGCAACTAGCAACCGGCTACTGGCTACTGGCTACCGCCAACCGCCAACCGCCAACCGTCCACCGCCCACCCCTACGCCAGCGAAGCGGTTGCCCGTCTCAGTACGTCCGCCGACGCGTGGAGCCGCGCGCGCTCCTCGTCCGACATCTCCGGCTCGATGATCGACGTCGCGCCGTCCACGTCGACGACGGCGGGGAGCGACAGCGCGACGCCGCGGATGTCGCACGCGCCTTCCTGCACGCGCGACACCGTGAGCACCCGCCGGTCGCCGCGGAGGATGTACTTGAGCAGCGCGGCGGTCACGAGTCCGATGGCGTGATTCGTCGCTCCTTTGCGTTTGATGATCTCGTACGCGGCCGTGCGCACGCGGCCGGCGATGTTCGCCTCGTGCGTCTGAGTCCAGCCGGGCCAGTTGCGGAGTCCGCGGCCTCCGATGTTCGCATCGGACCAGAGCACGACCTCGGAGTCGCCGTGCTCGCCGACGACCTGTGCATGGACGGAGCGTGGGTCGACGTGCAGCTGCTGGCCGAGGATCTGGCGGAGGCGCGCGGTGTCGAGCATCGTGCCGGTCCCGATGACGCGTGACGGCGGCAGCCCCGAGGCCTCGGTCATGACCGCGGTGAGGACGTCGACGGGATTCGTGACCATGACGATGATGCCGCGGTATCCGGCGAGCCTTTGGGCGATGCCGCGCACGATCTCGGCGTTGTCGCGCAGCAGGTCTAGGCGAGACTCGCCGGGACGTCCGCCGCGTCCGGCGGTGACGACGATTGCGCCGCACTCGCGCATCCCTTCGATCGAGGACGTGCGCACGCTCGCGGGCGGATAGAATGGCGCGCCGTGCGCGAGGTCCATCGCGTCCCCCTCGGCGACCTCCTCCCGCACATCGTGCAGGAGCATTTCCGCCGCCACGCCCGCATGAAGCGTGGAGATGGCCACGCTCGATCCAACCCAACCCGTGCCGATGATTCCGACGCTCGTTCGCATGGTGGTAGCTTCTCACGGCTCATGCCGATCGGTCGCTTCGCTCCTTCGCCCACGGGTCCGCTTCACCTGGGCAGCCTCGTGGCCGCCGTCGGCTCGTGGCTGTTCGGGCGAGCGGAGAATGGTCGCTGGCTCGTCCGGATGGAGGACATCGACGCGCCGCGCGTGGTTCCCGGGTCCGCGGAGGAAATCCTCGCCGCGCTGCGCCGGTATGCTCTCGAATGGGACGGCGAGGTCGTGTGGCAGTCGCGTCGCACGGCGCTGTACGAGCGCGCACTGAATGAGCTGCGCGCGAAGAACCTCGTATACGACTGCGCCTGCTCGCGGGCGGACCTCCAGCGCGCCGCGTCGGCGCCGGTCGGCAGCGAGCCGGTGTATCCCGGCACGTGCCGCAACGGCATCGCTCCCGGGAAAACGGCCCGCGCGATCCGCTTCCGCGTGCCGGACGAGATCATCTGCTTCGACGATCGACGGGTCGGTCCTCAGCAGGAGAACGTCGCCGAGCGCACGGGCGACTTCGTCGTGCGTCGCGCGGACGGGCTGTTCGCCTATCAGCTTGCCGTCGTCGTCGATGATGCGGAGCAGGGCGTGACGCAGGTCGTGCGCGGTGCGGATCTGCTGACATCGACGCCCCGGCAGATCGCCCTGCAGCGCGCGCTCGGATATCCGACGCCGGCCTACGCGCATCTGCCGCTGGTCGTGAATCCCGACGGCTCGAAGCTCGGAAAACGCGACGGCGCGTTGCCGCTGCCCGCGCTCGACGAGGCGCGCGTCCGGGAGACGCTTGCACTGGCCCTTCGACATCTCGGAATCGAGGGGGTACCGGAACGGCCTCCGAGGGTGATGCTGGAACTCGCGTTGCGGCGCTTCGACGTGTGATTCGGCACGCGCTCTCGTGCGTTCCATGCCGCCCGCGCCGGGGCGGATCAACCACGAACACCGATCCGGTGGCCGCTCCGCGCGCGCCACCGGTTACCCTCTGAGCGCCTCCGGCCCACCGGAGCCCGCGTAGCGGGCAAAAGTAAATAGCCCCCGGCTTCAGGTCTGTTGCCCAGATGCCTGTGTCGCGGGGCCCGAGCCGTGCCCGCGTAGCGGGCTAAAGGCAATAGCCCCCGGCTTCAGCCGCAATGGCGTTAACTTTAGGCGAGGGCGTCGTCTTGTTGGCGTTCAGCGACTCCCCACTCGACGAGAGAGTGGCCTGATCAGCGCCGGAGGCGCGGCAGAGGGTAGCCGGTGGCGAGCGCGGGCGCCGCCACCGGAAGAAGACGGCGTGCAGGAAGTCCGCCCCGGCGGGGCGGAAGAGGTTGTCTGCCGCCCCACCGGGGCGGGTCATTCGCGGTCGCCCGCGTTTACGGGGGCGGCGCATTCGCGCTCGCCACCGGCTACCCTCTTTAGCGCCTCCGGCGCAGGTGCCCGAGCCTAAAGTTAACGCCATTGCGGCTGAAGCCGGGTGCTATTTCCTACCGCCGCCTACGGCGGCTGAAATCTTCGCGTCGCGCGAAGAAACTTCAGGTAAGTAGTACAGAGAGCGTCCTCCTCTGTGTCTCCGTGGCTCTGTGGTGAATACGAACGTGCCTCACGGATCGAACGCCGTGTCTCGCGCTGAGCACGAGAAGGCCCGCCGCCCTGGCCATCACCGCAGCACCACCGCCATCGCCATCAGCACCGCTCCGCCGATCGCCGCTCCCGCGGCGCGGCCGATCGTCGCCCACATCCACTGGCGGCGGTTCTGCTTCGCCATCTCCGGGTTCACCGACTTCTCTCACGCCATGCGGCGCTCCAGGATGCGCGGCAACCGGAACACGTAGCCGACGCGGGGTAGAGCGTCTGCCGCAACCGAGTAGCGCCGCGGAGAAACTCGTGGCGGCGAGCGGCTGAGGCGTCACGAAACGGGAGCGAAACGCTCCGGCGGGATCGCGAGATCCGGGCATGCAGCCAGGAGCCGTCGATCCGAGGTCACCAGCGGAACGTCCAGATCAGCCGCGGCGACGACGAATTGTGCGTTCGTGTCCGCCACGATCACCGTTCTCTCCGGCGGGCGCGGTCGATGATCGACTGGCCCAGAGGCCGACGGCCATGCGTACGGAGAGACGGTCGATGTCCGCGAGCGTCGGGGGGCTGGAGGGTCGTGCAGGGCCTTCTCGAGAATGACGATCGCTTCGCTGCTCAGACTCCGCCGATTGGCCGAGGCGCGGGCCTTCAATCTGCGATGAAGCTCCTTCGGAAGTTCTTTGATCAGGAGTCCAGCCATGGTATCGGAATTCTAGCAAAGCGATACCCGGCTTGGAGGCTACGCGGTAGAAACGTCAGGCGCGTTGCGCCGCCCGAAGCCGCTAGCCGTCGAACGCATCGAGTGGCGTGCCGCAAGGCGGAGCAACCAGCGCTGCCGGCCGTGCCGGCCGTGGTAGCCTCGAAAGGCATGACCACGCCTCACTACGACTTCGATTTCGCCGTTGCCGGCGGGGGGCCGGCGGGTTGTTCCGCGGCCATCCGGCTCGCGCAGCGCGGCCATTCCGTCGTGCTCTTCGAGCGCGAGACCTTCCCTCGTTTCCACATCGGCGAGTCGTTGCTCGCCACGGCAAACGATCACTTCGCGACCCTCGGCGTCGCGGAAAAAATCGCCGCGGCCGGCTTCCCGGAGAAGTGGGGGGCGCGGCTGCTCACACACGACGGGCGGAGCGGACGCGGCGTCAACTTCGCCGACGTGCGGGAAGTCAATCGGCCGCAGACCTATCAGGTGCCGCGCGCGGAGTTCGATCGCATCCTCCTGGATCGCGCGCGCGAGGTGGGCGTCGACGTCCGCGAAGGACATCGCGTGACCGGATGCGAGCTCACCTCGGACGCAGCCGTCCTCGAGTACGCCAACGGCGAGGCCGGGCGTGTCCGCGTGCGGGCGATGGTCGACGCCACCGGGCGGAACGGATTGATCGCCCGAAAACTCGGCCTGCGGACCGACGAGCCGCTTCTCGCCAACATCGCGATCTTTTCGCACTACAGCAACGTGCCCCGCCTCCCGGACGGTTGCCCGAACGACATCCGCATCGTCGCGCGCGAGGACTCGGGCTGGTACTGGCTCATCCCGATCTCGGCGGACCTGATGAGCGTCGGCGTCGTCCTGCCGCGGACTCTGTACATGCAGATGCCGGAAGGATCGCCCGAGGAGCGGCTCGAGCGGGCGCTCGCCGACACGCCCGTCATCGCGGAGCTGATGCGCGACGCGCGACGCGAGTGGCCGGTACGCGTGGAGAAGGACTTCTCGTACAGCGCGTCGTCCTATGCCGGCGACCGCTGGATCCTCGCCGGCGACGCCGGATCGTTCCTCGATCCAGTCTTCTCCACGGGCGTCTCGATCGCCATGGAGTCCGGAATCGAAGCCGCCGACGAGCTCGATCGCGCCCTGGCGCGCAATGATTTCTCGGCGCGGGCATTCGCGGCGTTCTCGCGCCGGCAGCGCAAGCGCTTCCGGACCTTTCGCCGTTTCGTCATCGGCTTCTACACGCCGCAGTTCCGCGACCTCTTCTTCAGCCCCGATCCGCCACGGCAGCTCTTCCGCGCGGTGGTCACGATTCTCGCGGGGCGATGGGACGCGAGCCTCCGGACGCGGATCCTGAATCACATCTTCTTCGCCGTGGTCGCGGTGCAGAAGCGTCTCTCGCTGGCGCGCCCGATCTTCAAGCGCGGGGAGAGCGCGGGCTATCCCGACGCATCGGCATGAAGAGCGTCGGCTGATCGTTGCTCGGGATAGGCGAGCCCGCGCCTGAGGCAGGGGGTCCTTCGCCGCGCTCCGCCGGCTCAGGACGACACCGATTTCTACCGCGCAGACTCCTAGCCCGCATTTCTCATAGCCTTTCGTCGCGAGACAGCCGAGAGTGGCCTGGATGCGAGTCGCACGGCGATTTCGCGACGAAAGCATAGTTGACACTATGTCGAGGAGCGAAATCGTCGTGCGGCGAAGCAGACAGGCCGCTATCGGCTGTCGCAGCAGAAGGGCTGTGAGAAATGCGGGCTAGGAACCGCTTTCCAGGAACGTGTCATCCTGAGCCGCGGAGACGGCGAAGGATCTTCTCTGTTGCATGCTGGAAGGTCCTTCGCTGTCTACGCAGCTCAGGATGACACCTCTTTCTACCGCGCAGACTCCTAGGCCTAGGCGCTCGCTTTCTTGTAGGCCGCGGCGTAGCGCTTCGACGCTTCCGGATCTTCGGTGACCTCGCGGATCGCAGTTTCGAACGTTTTCTCCGTCAGGCCGCGCTCGCGCAGGATCTCGTTCGCGCGATCGGGCGTCTTGCGGATCTGCGCGCCGAGCTCGCCGAGCTCCTCGGGCGTGAGGTTCGCGCTTGCCTGCGTCTGCGGCGACGACTCGACGTTCGTGGCCGCGGTCTGCTGGTCCTTCGCGCCGCAGCCGGCCAAAGCCAGCAGCACGACGAGAGACATCGTCAGTGTGGTTCTCATGTTCATCCCTTCCCTTTTCCTTTGCCCTCGCCCTTGCCGCCGGAGTTGCCCTTGCCGCCCGCGTTGCCTTTGCCGGAATTGCCTTTGTCTCCGGGGTTGCCTTTGTCGACTCTTCCGCCCTGCCCCTGCGAGCCGGACGCGCGTGGCGGCTTGCTGACGCGACGCTCATCACGGTCGCGATCCGGCTTGGCCACTTTCTTCGGACGCGCCGCCCGATCGTCGTTCCGATCGCGATCGACGCGCACCACGGCGCGGTCCGGGCGCGAGCGCCGCGTTCCGTGCACGACCTCCGCGCCGGTCTGCAGACCCAGTTCCTTCTTCACCTGTCCCGGAGGACCGCCGTGCGGATGCGTCCTCACCGAGGCGACACGCCTCACGACCGTGGGCGGGAGAAACCCATCGCGGTCGACGATGATCGCCGGCGGCTGGAGGACGTCGATGTCGTCGATTCCGATCCTGTTCGCGAGTGCAAACGCGAGCGGCCTTCCCACGACTCCGCGATCGATCTCCGTCGTCACATACGAGAGCAGCAGCGGTCGTTCGCGGCTGTCGACGAGCAACACCGGCGAATAGCGCACGACCTCGACGAACTGCGTCGGCGGCATCCTGGCCCGGTTCAGCGAGGAAATGAAGCTGACGAGATCGCCGGACGGCACGTCCGTCAGCTCCGCGACCGCGGCCACCGCAAGCGGCATGGCCACGAGCGCAAGCGGATCGAACGCCGTCGGCTCGAAGCGCGTGACGACGACCTGCGGCAGGATCGTCTGCCGCTCGACGTAGGTGTAGACCGGCGGATCGACGATCTCGATCTCCTCCACGCCATAGGTCGGGTAGCGCTCCGCGATCGAGAGCGCGAGCGGCTCACCGACGACGCCGCGTGCGTATTCGGTCGTCACGTAGGTCGTGAATCGCGGCTCGGCGGGCGCGACGATCGCGACCGGCGCGTAGCGGACGATCTCGACGAACTGCGTTGGAGGGACCGCCGCGTTGTTGAGCGTGCTGACCACGTTCATCAGCTCGCTCGTCGGCACGTCGGTCAGCTCGGCTGCCGCGGCCACCACGAGCGGCATCGCCGTGAGGGCGATCAGCTCATTCGTTTCGAAAGCGTATGCGCTGCCCGGCAGACCGAGCAGGACGAGCACGATCAGCGCACAAATTGGTTTCTTCATGCCCATGCACATGTGCAAGGCCCGGTCCTCGTACTAAGCTGCGCTCGCCATGACGCGACTGCTCGCCCTGCTCTCTCTTCTGCTCACTCTGCCTGCCTGGGCGGATGAGGTCGCGAAACTCCACGCGCTCTTCGATCGCACGTGGGAGTTTCAGTTGAAAGAAGACCCCCTCTTCGCCACGTCCGTGGGACGCCATGAGTATGGCGATCGCCTTCCCGCGATCGCTCCCGCGGACCTGGCGCGGCAGCATGCGTTCGCGAAGGCGGCGCTCGCCGAACTGGCGACGATCGATCGCGCGAAGCTCCCTCCTTTCGAGGCGGTAAGCTACGACGAGTTTCGGCGGCAGTTCGACGTCGCGGCCGCGAACTTCGAGCTCGGCGACTATCAGATTCCCTTCAACGCCGACTCCGGATTTCACAGCTCGTTCTCGCGACTGCCGCAGGACGTGCCGCTGGTCACGGTGAAGGACTACGAGAACTACATCGCCCGGCTGCGCGCGTGGCCGGCGTATGTCAGCCAGCAAATCGCGCACATGCGCGCGGGGCTCGAGCGCGGGATGAGCATCCCGCGGGCGACGCTCGACGGCTACGAAGGGACGATCGCGGCGCACGTCGTCGACGATCCGGCGAAGAGCGTCTTCTGGACGCCGTTCGAGAAGTTCCCCCCGTCGGTGCCGGCGTCCGAGCACGAGCGATTGCGTCGCGACGGTCGCGCCGCCGTCCGCGCGGCGATCTCCGGCTACGCCGACTTCCTCGAGCTCTTCCGCAAGGAGTATCTCCCCGGCGCGCGCACGACGCTCGGCGCATCCGAGCTGCCCGACGGCCGCGCGTACTATCGGCAGAAGATCCGCGAGTTCACGACTCTCGATCTGACGCCGGAAGAGATCCACGGGAAAGGGCTGTCGGAAGTCGCGCGGATCGGCGCGGAGATGAACGCGGTCATGAAACAGGTCGGCTTCGAGGGCGACTTCGCCGCGTTCCTGCGGTTCCTCCGCAACGATCCGCGGTTCTACGCGAAGACTCCGGAGGCGTTGCTCGAGCGGGCGTCGCGCATCGCCAAGCGCATGGACGGAAAGCTCCCGTCGCTCTTCAAGACGCTTCCGCGCCTGCCGTATACCGTCGATCCGGTGCCGGCGGACATCGCCCCGAAGTACACGACCGGCCGTTACGTCAGCGCACCGCAGGGAAGCACGCAGCCGGGCATCTATTGGGTGAACACGTACAAGCTCGAGGCCCGTCCCCTGTACAACCTCGAGGCGCTCACGCTGCACGAGGCCGTCCCGGGACATCACCTGCAGATCGCGCTCAGCCGCGAGCTGGAGAACCTACCGAACTTCCGCCGCTTCTCCTACATCTCCGCGTTCGGCGAAGGCTGGGCGCTCTACTCCGAGTGGCTGGGCCTGGAGGCTGGCTTCTACACCGATCCGTATGACAACTTCGGACGACTCACGTACGAGATGTGGCGGGCGTGTCGCCTCGTCGTCGACACGGGCATTCACTCGATGGGCTGGACGCGCCAGCAGGCCATCGACTACATGGCCACGCGCACGGCCCTGCCGATCCACGAGGTGACGACGGAAGTCGACCGCTACATCTCCTGGCCGGCCCAGGCTCTGTCGTACAAGCTCGGCGAGCTGAAGATCAGGGAGCTCCGCAAGCGCGCCGAGACCGCCCTCGGCCCACGCTTCGACGTCCGCGAATTCCACGACGTCGTCCTCGGCAGCGGCTCCGTACCATTGAGCGTGCTCGAGGCCAACATAGACGCCTGGATCGCGCGGCAGTAGGAGGGCGCGCCGGCCGCTGGCCGGCCGGTCCGCCGGCTGCCAGCCGGCGAGGGTCGCACCGCCGAGCCGGCGGTGGACCGGCCGGCGGGCCGCCGGCGGTCCTGTAAACACGAGAAGCCGTCTCCCCGTCTCATCGTTCAAATGGAAGGAGCACACCGCGTGAAACGAATGTTCTCGATTGCCCTGTTGTCGATTTTCGTCTTCGCGACCGCGGCCGATGCCGCGCGCGTCCGGGTGACGAAAAAAGGTCCGCGCGGCCGCCGCACCACCGTCACGGTCCGCACGGGATTCCCCATCCGCCGCACGCTGCCCCCGGTCGTCGTCCGTCCCGCCCCCGTCGTGCGCGTCGCACCGCGCGCCTATCTCGCGCCGGTCGCCTTCGGCGCGGTGGTCGTGGCCTCGCTTCCCGCGAACCGCGAGTGGAGAGGTGTGGAGGAGCTGGAGCGTGAAGACGGCTGGACCGACTTCACGATGAACGTGGATCGTCGCGGCACGAAGCTCTTTCTCGAGATCGACCGCGGCGCCGCGCAGGTCAGCTTCGCAGAGGTCGTGTTCGAGAACGGCGAGGCGCAGGTGGTCGACTTCGCCGACCGCGTCCACCGCACCGGCGTGTACGAGCTGCTCGACTTCCGGAGCGGCCGCAAGGTCGATCACGTGCGCGTCATCGCAAAGGCGTCGACAAAAGAGAGCGAGGTCACCCTCCACCTCGTCTCGTCACAATCAATCGGCCGGCGAGGAGTTCACACTTCGCCGGCCGATGACTCCGGTCTCCGGTGGCAGTTTGATGGCGAAAGGTTCTCCTTGAATCCCTTTTCGTCGTCCCCGCAAGCATCCGGACTCGGGGTGCCGGCGTGCTGCGGCCGGCACTCATACGATGCGTCCGCGCGGCGGAGCAGGCCGTGTCGCAGGGCACAGGTCGGAGTGAGGGATGTGGAGTGCGGCGACGGCGAGTCGCCGCTGTTCATTGCGGCAGCGTCGAGCTGCCGCGCGGAGGACTGCAACCAGACTTGTGTCGTGTCACGCAGAAAGAGGTGTCATCCTGAGCTGCGTAGACAGTGAAGGGCATCACACGACGTGATGCTTCAGCGCGTCATCCCGATTCCGCGAGAACAAGATCAGGACGATCGCCCCGACCAGGATGAGCCACTTCCACGGCTCGACCTTCGGCAGGTCCTGAATCAGGTAGACCTGCACCGCGAAGATCAGCGGCAGCACGGCCAGGACGATCCAACCGAACCAGAAGAGGGCTTTACGCATCGCGACCTCCAAGTGTCGTATGCCCAATATCGGCTTCGGGCGCCGCATCCCATTTGACGGACGTCACCGTCGAGCGTGATTGGACGACGCCGCCGTCGTCACGCAGGCGAGGGCCTGACTCAGGTCCGCGAGGAGATCGTCGAGATCCTCACAGCCGGCCGCGAGTCGCACGAGCCCGGGAGTGATCCCTTCGCGACGCTGAACCTCTTCCGCCACACCCTTGTGGGTCATCGACGCCGGATGCTCGATCAGCGATTCGACGCCGCCCAGCGAGACGGCGAGCGTGATCGTACGGACGTTGTTCATCAGCACCCGGCCCGCTTCCACGCCACCCCGCAGCTCGAACGCCAGGACCGATCCGGGCCCGGACATCTGCCGCTGCGCGAGCGCGTACTGCGGATGCGACGGCAGACCGGGAAAGCGCACCCACGACACCTCTTCGTGCTGCTCGAGCCACTCCGCGATCGCGAGCGCATTCGCTTGCGCGCGCTCGACCCGCATGCCCAGCGTACGGATCCCGCGGAGGACCAGCCACGCCTGGTGGGGATCCATCGTCAGACCGAGCGACACCGCGGCGTCACGAATCGCCGCGAGCGTCGCCGACTCCCGAGCGACGACGATTCCCGCCACGACGTCACTGTGCCCGTTGAGCGACTTCGTCATCGAGTGCAGCACGACGTCGGCGCCGAGCTCGATCGGCCGCTGCAGATGCGGGCCGGCAAAGGTGTTGTCGACGACCAGAGGAATGCCCGCCGCATGCGCGGCCGCCGAGGCCGCCGCGAGATCGACGAGCACGAGGGTCGGATTGGCAGGCGTTTCCACGAGGAGCATCCGCGTCCGCGGCCCGATCGCCGCCGCAATCGACTTGTCGTCCTCGGCGGGGACGAACGTCGTCGTCACGCCGAACCTCGGCAGCCACCGCGTCAGCACTCCATGGGTGGTGCCGTAGAGCGGATG
Organism: uncultured Thermoanaerobaculia bacterium; assembly: GCA_964558905.1. Lineage (GTDB taxonomy): Bacteria > Acidobacteriota > Thermoanaerobaculia > Gp7-AA8 > Gp7-AA8 > QHVT01. The sequence continues at coordinate 87,892 of CAZLGP010000232.1, forward strand.
CGCCGCGACGACATGGTCGCCTTCGCGGAGCAATCCGAAGAGCACCGCCGTCACCGCGGCCATCCCGGTGGCCGTGCCCACGGCGCCACATCCCCCTTCCAACTCCGCCACGCACTCCTCGAGGGCCTGCACGGTCGGATTGCCGAGGCGCGTGTAGATCGGGCCCGGCGACGTCCCCGCGAACCGCGCGGCCCCCTCCTCGGCCGATGGAAAGGCGAACGTGGAGGTCTGATAGATCGGCACGGACACCGCGCCGCGGTGCTCCAGCGGATCGAGACCTGCGTGAATGGCACGGGTATGAGGGCCGGTCGATGATTTCGTCATGGCAAGCCCGATCGTACGGGCGCATGCGATGGGACCGTGCGGCGGTCGTCACCGCGCAGCGTGACTGTCACCCGCGCAGCTCCGCGCCGCGCCTACGGGGAGGGGGCGATTAGGACGGATAGGACGAATGAGACGGATAGGACGAATGGGTAGCCCGGCTACCTATCAGTCCTATCAGTCCTATCAGTCCTATCCGTCCTATCCGTCCCATCCGTCCCATTCGCCCCCGCCGCCGTCGACGGGATCGTGGACAGGGAACGCTGCGCGACACACGGATTTCACGCACCGCGCGCTCGGCTTGCGGCAGAATGTCGGACCGCACCGATAAACGAAGGGGAAGTCTTCATGGAAGCTCTGGTCGAGATTCGCGACGTTCACAAGGTCTACCGCCGGGACTCGTTCGACGTCCCCGTCCTCAACGGCGTCTCCGTCAACGTCCCGCGCGGCGATTTCCTCGCGCTCATGGGGCCGTCCGGCTCCGGCAAGACCACGCTACTCAACCTCATCGCCGGGATCGACCGTCCCACGCGCGGGCAGGTCCTCGTCGACGGGAAGGAGATCTCCTCGCTCAGCGAGACGAAGCTCGCCACCTGGCGCGCCACCCACGTCGGCTTCATCTTCCAGATGTACAACCTCATTCCCGTGCTCAACGCCTTCGACAACGTCGAGCTCCCGTTGCTCCTGACGCACCTGAAGAAGAAAGAGCGCCGCGAGCACGTCGAGGCCGCGCTGCAGATCGTCGGCCTCGCCGACCGCATGGATCACTTCCCCCGCCAGCTCTCCGGCGGCCAGGAGCAACGCGTGGCCATCGCCCGCGCCGTCGTCACCGACCCCACCATCCTCGTCGCCGACGAGCCCACGGGCGACCTCGACGCGAAGAGCGCACACGAGATCCTCGATCTCCTCCATCTCCTCAACGCCGATCACGGCAAGACCATCGTCATGGTCACCCACGATCCGAAGGCCGCCGAGCGCGCCAACCACGTCCTCCATCTCGACAAAGGGATTCTTGTCGAAACACAGACAGAGGCCCGAGAGGAAGGAGCGCCGCACCAGGCATGAAGTTCGGCAAGCTGATCCTGCGCAACCTCTTTCGCAACAAGCTGCGCACCATCCTCACCCTCGTGCTGATGGCGGCGATCTTCTTCTTCATCGCCACGCTCCTCTCGATCCTCGCGAACTTCGAGACCGCCGCGAGCTCGGGCGAGGGGCAGAACCGGCTCTGCGTGCAGTCGGCCATCTCGCTCGGCAATCCCCTGCCGCTGTCTCACGAGTCGAAGATCGCCACGATCCCCGGCATCGTCGACATCGCCAAGCTGCAGTGGGTCGGCGCGTACTACAAAGAGCCCCGGAACTTCTTCGCCAATTTCGCCGTCGATCACGACAAGATGGAGACGGTCTGGGACGACTACGCCACGCCGAAAGACCAGCTCGAGGCCTTCAAGGCCGACCGCACCGCCGCGATCGTCGGGCCGGAGCTCCTCGAGCGCTACGGCTGGAAGATCGGCGACCGCGTCACTCTCATCGGCACGATCTTCCCCTTCAACCCCGAGGTCACGATCCGCGGAGTCTACGAGCACAAGATCGACTCCTCGTCGTTCTTCTTCCGCTGGGACTACTTCTACGAGGCCACGAAAGACATCACCGGAGGCATGATCGGCACGTACTGGGTGCGCGTGCGCGATCCGAAGGACATGCCCGCGATCAGCCAGAAGGTCGACGACATGTTTCGCAACTCCGACTACCCCACCGAGACGTTCACGGAGAAGGAGTTCCAACAGCAGTTCATGGCAATGATCGGCAACATCAAGCTGCTGTTCACGGTCGTCTCGATCTGCTCGATCTTCATGGTCATCCTGCTCGCGGCGATCACGATGAGCATGGCCGCGCGAGAGAGGGTGACCGAGGTGGCGGTGCTGAAGGCGATCGGCTTCACGCGCGGGATGATCCTCACCATGATGCTGATCGAGTTCATCACCCTCGGCCTCCTCGGCGGAGCGCTCGGCACGTTCGGCGCGAAGATCCTCTACCGCTTCGTCAACATGACCGAGGTGACGCAGGGCTTCCTCCTGGCGTTCGGGGTGAATTCCGAGACCGTGTTGACCTGCCTCGCCGCGGCGGCGATCGTCGGCCTCCTGGCCGGCGGCCTGCCGGCGTTGCGCTCGGCGCGGCTCTCGGTCGTCGACGGCCTCAGGAAGGTGTGGTGACGCGATGGCCATCCCGCTGAAGTACAACATCGGAAATCTCATGAGCCGCAAGGGCTCGTCGGCAATGACGGTCCTCGGCATCGGCGTGGTCATCGCGGTGATGGTGGCCATGATGGCGCTCTACAACGGCGTGCAGCAGGCCCTCGTCTCCTCGGGGTCGAAGGAGAACATGATCATCCTGCGCGAGGGTGCGCAGGCCGAGTCGACGAGCCTGGTGTCGCGCGACAAATACCGCATCCTCCGCGACCTGCCCGGCATCGCGAAGGCAGCGGACGGCCAGCCGCTGGTCTCGCCCGAGCTCGTGATCATCTTCAAGCTCCCCCGCCGCGACAATCCCACCGGTTCGAACGTGAACGTCCGCGGAGTCACGCCGAATGCGCTCGAGCTCCGGCCGTTCATGAAGCTCGTCGAGGGGCGCATGTTCCGCTCGGGAGTGAACGAGGTGATCGTCTCGCAGCGCATGCGCGAGCGCTTCGTCGACCTCGACATCGGCGACACGTTCCGGTTCGGGACGCAGACCTGGTCGGTGGTGGGCGTCTTCGACGCGAAGGGCACGAGCTTCGACTCCGAGATCTGGGCCGACGTCGAGACCCTCGGCCTGGCCCAGAAGCGTCCCGATTACTCCGCGGTGCTGACCCGGCCGGAAAGCGCGAGCGCGTTCAAGACCATCGCCGACGCCATCCAGTCCGACCCGCGCCTCAAGCTGCAGTCGAAGACGGAGTACACGTACTACGACGAGCAGACCACCGGGCTGCTCGGGATCCGCATCCTCGTGACCATCGTCGCCTTCTTCATGGTCCTCGGCGCCACGCTGGGGGCGATGAACACGATGTTCTCGGCCGTCGCCTCGAGGAAGCGCGAGCTGGCCACCATGCGCGCCCTCGGCTTCAAGCGCCGCGACGTCCTGCTATCCGTGGTCGTGGAGGCGATCGTCCTCAGCGGCCTGGCCGGCATCGCCGGCGTGCTCATGGCCCTCCCGGTCAACGGCATCGCCACCGGAACGGCGAACTTCATCACGTTCTCCGAGGTGGCCTTCAACTTCACCATCTCCACGGAAGTGGCCGTCTTCGCGGTCGTCCTGGCGATCGTGGCCGGCGTGATCGGAGGGCTCCTGCCCGCGATCAGCGCGGCCAGGCTGCCGATCACGCAGGCGTTGCGGGAGATTTGATTAGGACGGATGGACCGATGGGACGAATGGGACCCATGGGACCCATGGGACGAATGGGTAGACCGTTCCACCCATTCGAATAGGATCTATGAGACGAATGGGGAGACCGTTCCACCCATTCGTCCCATGGGTCCCATGCGTCCCATAGGTCCCATCCCCCTCCCCCCTTCAGTGCTCGCAGCCCGCTCCGCACCCTCCGCCCGCGAGCGCGAACGCCGGGGTGTTCCCCGCCTGCTCCTCCATCGCGATCGCGCGGGGGAAGTAGACGTTGTTCTCGATGTGCACGTGCTCGTGCGTGCGCGCTTCGAATTCCGCGAGGCGGCGGTACAGCTCGCGATAGCTGAAGCAGGCGTCCTGCGGCACCAGGTAGCCGTCCGTGACGCTGCGCAGGCGCGCCAGCAGCTCGCCGACGCGATCGTGCTCGAGCATCATCATCCGCACCGGGTTCTTCACCGTGCCGAAGAACGGCGTCGGCGCGGGGGTGCCGGACTCGCGCGCTTCCTCGAGCTGCTCCACGTACGGGAAGAGCACCTGCTCCTCCTTCAGCATGTGCGGCAGCATGTCGTTCGACAGATCGTGGACCGTCGCCAGAACGACGGCCAGCTCGTCATGGCGGCCACCGTGCACGCCGTACACCTTCTCCGCGAGCGGCCGGAGCGTCTCCAGCTCCTCGCGCGTGTAGCGGTGATACGCCTCGCAGATGTGCGCGGCGATGCCCGCGAGCGACTCCTTCGCCCAGTCTCGGCTCACGTTGTCCGGAACCACGGCAGCCATCTCCAGCGCACGGATGAACTCGTCGACGCTCTTCCCCGCCGCCGCGCACGCGTCCGGCAGCGGCGTCATCCCGCCGCAGCAGTAATCGATCTTCCAGGCCTCGAAGATCCGGATCGAGACCGGGACATCGGCGGCAAGCTCGCCAACAGTACGTTCGTGCATGTTCATGTGTGTTTCCTCCGTAGGTCGTGATTGTCGGAGGTCGCGCGGCCCGCGGCTATGACGGAAGTCATGGGGGGAGGCGGTTGGCGGTTGGCGGTGGCCGGTTTCCCGTGGCCGGTTGCCCGTTGCCCGTGGCCCGTGGCCGGTGGCCAGTTGCCCGTGGCCGGTTGCCCGTGGCCCGTGGCCGGTTGCCCGTTGCCGGTTGCCGGTTGCCAGTGGCCGGTTGCCAGTTGCCAGTTGCCAGTTGACAGTGCCGGTGGCCAGTTGCCAGGAAGGTGCCGGGCGTGGCGCGCGAAGGCGCGCCGTACAATCTGGCCCCGGGCTCTGCCCGGGGTCGGGGTTAGATTGGATTGCGCGCCTTCGCGCGCATCACCGCACCGCCTTCGTCGACGCCGGGCCCACTACTGGCAACCGGCAACTGGCAACTGGCAACCGGCCACTGGCAACTGGCAACTGGCAACCGGCCACTGGCAACTGGCAACTGGCCACTATCGGCAAGATCTCTCACTCGATTCCGCTCCGGTGGTGTATGTTGACCCATAAGTCGCTATCCGCTGCAAGGAGTCGCCAGTGCTGAATACCTTCCGTCGTGCCCTCAGGACTGTGGCCGTTTCCTTTTTTCTCGCTGCCGCCCTCACCGCGGCCGCCCAGTCCGACGTCGACATCGAAAAGTTCACGAACGGCCAGAACGCGGACACCGCGCCCGGGCCCGGCGTCATCGTCGGCTCCACCGTCAACTGGACCTACGTCGTCACCAACACCGGCAGCCGTCCGCTGACCGACATCGAGGTCACCGACGATCAGGGCGTCGTCGTCACCTGTCCCGCGACCACCCTCGGCGCCGGCGAGTCCTTCAACTGCACTGCCAGCGACGTCGCGATCGCCGGCCAGTACGCGAACATCGGCACCGTCATGGCCACGCTGCCCGACGCCAGCGAGGTCACGGACTCCGACCCCAGCCACTACTTCGGCCAGGCCGCACCGGCGGTCACCATCGAGAAGCACACCAACGACGAGGACGCGGACACGGCCCCCGGTCCCTCCCTCCCGGTCGGCAGCACCGTCGACTGGACCTACGAGATCACCAACATCGGCACCGAGGACCTCATTGAGATCGTCGTGACCGACGATCAGGGAGTCAGTGTCAGCTGCCCCGGGACGGATCTCGCCCCCGGCGCGTCGATGACCTGCACTGCGTCCGGCATCGTGCAGCCCGGGCAATACATGAATCTCGGCACCGTCGAGGCCTTGCTCCCCGATGAGAGCGGCGTCGTCGCCTCCGACCCCAGCCACTACTACGGGCAGACACTCGAGCTCATCAAGCGTACGAACGGCGTCCAGGCACCCGGGCCGCCCGGACCGACGGTCGCCCCCGGCTCCACCGTCAACTGGACCTACGAGGTCACCAACCCCGGCCCGGCCACCGTCACCGGGCTCTCGGTCACCGATGACCAGGGCGTCGTCGTCACCTGCTCCCAGGCAACACTGGCGGCCGGGGAAAGCGTGACCTGCACGGCCAGCGGCCCCGCCATCGCCGGCCAGTACGCCAACGTCGGCACCGCCACCGCCACCCTCCCCCTCGGCGGCGTGATCACCGTCAACGACGCCAGTCACTATTTCGGCAACCCGATCGCCATCGAGAAATCGACGAACGGTGTCGATGCCGACACGCCGCCCGGAGTCGCGGTGCCTCCCGGCGATCCCGTGACCTGGACGTACGAGGTCACGAACCTCGGCAGCGATCCGCTCACCGACGTCACCGTCACCGACGACCAGGGCGTCACCGTCACCTGCCCGCAGACGACGCTCGCCGCCGGCGAGTCGATGACCTGCACGGCGAACGGCATCGCCATCGCCGGCCAATACGCCAACCTCGGCACGGTCGAAGGCACGCTGCCCTCGACCGCCACGGTCTCCGCATCCGACCCGAGCCACTACTTCGGCCAGGACACGAGCATCGACTTCGGCGACGCGCCGGATCCGACCTACCAGACCCTCCTCGCCTCGAACGGCGCGCGGCACATCCTCGGCGGCACGCTTTTCCTGGGACAGTGCGTCGACGCCGAGGCCGACGGCCTCCCGAGCGCCGCGGCCGATGGCGACGATCTCGACGCCGGTCCCGTTTTCGGCACCTGCGCCGTGGCCGGCGACGACGAAGACGGCGTGACCTTCACCTCCGACCTTCGCACCGGCTTCACCGCCGGCGTCGACGTCGTCGCGTCCGAACCGTGCACCCTGTCCGCGTGGATCGACTTCAACGGCGACGGCGACTGGGGAGACCCCGACGACGATCTCTTCCCCGGCGGGACGGCACTCCTCGCGGGCACGAATTCGCTGACCTTCAATGTCCCCGCAGGCGCGACTCCCGGAGCCTCCTTCGCGCGCTTCCGCTGCACCACGGACGGCGCCGTCGGCTTCACCGGCGAGGCGAGCGACGGCGAGGTCGAGGACTACGCCGTCACGATCATCGTGCCCACTCCCGCGGTCGGCGCGACCAAGGATGACGCTCTGCTCGTCGACGGCGACAGCGACGGACTCGCCGATCCCGGCGACACGCTCCGCTACACCATCGTCATCACCAACAACGGCACCGGCGACGCCACCTCCGTCGTCTTCAACGACACCCCCGACCCGAACACCGCCCTCGTCGTCGGCTCCGTCACCACCACCGCCGGCACGGTGACCACCGGCAACACCGCCGGCGACACCACCGTCGCTGTCGACGCCGGAACGCTCGCCGCGTACGGCGGGTCCGTGACCATCACCTTCGACGTCGTCGTCGACGACCCCCTCGCGGCCGGCGTGACCGAGGTGTCGAACCAGGGGAGCGTGAGCGGCGCGAACTTCAGCACCGTCGCGACGAACACGGTCGTCACGCCCATCAACCGCACGCCCGATGTCACCGCGACGAAAGACGACGCTCTGCTCGTCGACGGCGACAGCGACGGACTCGCCGACCCGGGCGACACGCTCCGCTACACCATCGTCATCACCAACAACGGCACCGGCGACGCCACCTCCGTCGTCTTCAGCGACACCCCCGACCCGAACACCGCCCTCGTCGTCGGCTCCGTCACCACCACCGCCGGCACGGTGACCACCGGAAACACCGCCGGCGACACCACCGTCGCCGTCGATGCCGGAACGCTCGCCGCGTACGGCGGGTCCGTGACCATCACCTTCGACGTCGTCGTCGACGACCCCCTCGCATCCGGCGTGACCGAGGTGTCGAACCAGGGGAGCGTGAGCGGCGCGAACTTCAGCACCGTCGCGACGAACACCGTCGTCACGCCCATCAACCGCACGCCGATCGTCAGTGCGACGAAGACCGCCGAGCTGCAGAACGACCAGGAGACCCTTCGCTACACCATCATCATCACCAACAGCGGCACCGGCGACGCCACCGGCATCATGTTCGACGACACGCCCGATCCGAACACCTCGATCGTCATCGGCTCGGTCACGACGACCCAGGGAACGGTCACCTCCGGCAACACCGCGGGCGACACCACGGTCGCCGTCGACGCCGGCACCATCGGCCCGTACGGAGGCACGGTCACGATCGTCTTCGACGTGGCCATCAACGATCCCCTGCCCGAGGGCGTTACCGAGATCGTGAATTCCGGAACGGTCAGCGGCTCGAACATCGCCCCGGTCCAGACCGACGATCCCGCGCAACCCGGCTCCTCCGACCCGACGATTTTCGCCTGGGCGCTCTTCGCCATCCCAACCCTGAAGACCTGGGCCCTCATGGCCCTCCTCGCGACCCTCGGCACCGTCGCCGCGTTGAAGCTCGCGCGGTGAAGACCCGCGGAGCGCCCGCATGCGGAGCGCCGGCTTCCAGCCGGCCGCTCCGCCGGCATCCTGCCGGCCCGCTCTCGCGAGGAACCCGGCGGCTGGAAGCCGGCGTAGCGGCCGCCTGGAAGGCGGCGCTGGAGTTTGGCCTTTTCGCGGCGCCGCAGGGAGATCGTCCCGGAGGGACATCAGTGGGTAGCCGGTGGCAAGCGCGAAAGCGCGCAGCCACCGGAATGGAGAGCACGCATATCAAGCCGCCCCGAAGGGGCGGAAGAGATAGCCGTCTGCTGCCGCCCCTACCGGGGCGGAGATCAACCACGAACGCCGGTCCGGTGGCGGCGCTTCGCGCTCGCCACCGGCTACCCTCTACCGCGCCTCCGGCGCAACCGGGGACCCGCGTAGCGGACCATCGGACTCGCGTAGCGCGCCCGGTGCCGGCTGGAAGCCGGCGTAGCGGCCGCCTGGAAGGCGGCGCTCCGCGAAGGCGGTGCTCCGCGGTTTCCGTGACCAGTGCTCCAATCCGCAGTACAACTGCGCGGTAGTAAGGTCAGGCGCGTTGCGCCGCCCGAAGCCGCGACCATCGAAGAGATCCGCGAACGCGCCGTAAGGCGGAGCAACCAGCGCAGCCGGCCGTGCCGGCCCGGTCGGCACGACTCTGGCTTCGAAGGAACACGAATGCCGCAATCGATCGAGTTTCAAAAGCATCTGCTGGACACCTACCCCGACGTCTACACCCCCGCCGCGCACGCGGCCATCGAAGCCCTCGCGCCGCTGGACGAGGCCCGCCGCGACGTCATGACCCGGCGCACGCAACGGCGCGCCGAGCGCGCGCGCACGCGGACGCGCATCGATTTCCTCGACGCCGATGCCGTGATTCCGCGCACCCACCTCCGCGTCCGCGACGCGCGCGAGGGCAACTTCGACGGTGGCGAGATCCCGCGCGATCTGCAGCGGCAGTGGATCCAGGGCACCGGTCCCGCGACGAAACCACGCGCGTCGACGGAGTCCGGCATTCGCAACGTCGCCTACGCCCTCCTCTCCGGTGCCGACGGCTGGATGTTCGACGGCGAGGACGCCCTCGGCCAGGTCGACACGATGTCGCTCGACAACCAGCGCAACCTGAGCCTCGCCATCGCCCGCGATCCGCTCTTCCTCCGCGTCGCCGAGCAGGTCGCGTCCGAGATGAACGACTGGGCGAAGGGCTTCTTCGGTCGGACGATCATCGACGACTGGCGCGCGCAGCTCGATTTCACGACGATCCTCTTCCGCGCCCGCGGTCTCCACCTCGACGACCGCCACATCGCCGCGTCCGACGGCGGCTTTTCCGCTTCCATCATCGACGTCGCACTGTTCGTCACGAACAACCACCAGCGCCTACGCGAGCGAGGCTCGTCGATCGCACTCTATCTGCCCAAGATCCAGACCGCCGAGGATGCAGCACTCTGGAACGACATCCTCACCGCGCTCGAGCAACACCTCGGACTGCCCCTTGGAACGATCAAGGCCTATGTCCTCGTCGAACAGCTCGAAGCCGCATTCCAGTTGATGGAGATCCGCGCCGCCCTCGGCCTGCACTTCGTCGGCTTCAACACCGGCCGCTGGGACTACATCAACAGCGTCGCCGACGCGCTCTGGTGGGACCGCACCTTCACCAATCCCAACATCGACGCCATCACCATGACCTACGGCTACATGCGGATCTACGAAGACCGGGTGCGCCGCGCCGTCAATACGCCCGATCGCAACGGCCGCTTCGCGCTCTGGCAGGGCGGGATGGAGCCGAACATCCCCGTCGGCTCCGAGGCCGGCGTCACCGCGGGCATGACCCGCGCCGTCGCCGGCGCGGAGCGCGAGCAGCGCGAAGGCGCGAGCGGCAAGTGGGTCGCGCATTGGAAGATGGTCCACATCGTCCGCCCCGTGTGGGAAAAGACCGGCCAGACGAACCAGCTCGGCCGCCAGTTCCCGCCCCTCACCTACACGAAGGACGACGCCGCCGCGCTCGCGCTGCTCGAGCCGGCGCCGCGCACCGAGCGCGGCGCGCGCGATCTCCTCAGCGTCGCCCTGCAGTACGGCAACGCCTTCGGGCGCGGCTTCCAGGCCGCCGCACTCAAGCCCGCCGACTTCTTCGGCAACGAGGACGTCCTCTATCTGATGGAGGACATGGCCACCGGCGAGATTCGCGTGAGCATCCTCTGGGAGTGGCTGCACAAGGACGCACGCTTCACCGACGACGATGCTCCCTTCACCGCGGAGCTGTTCGATCGCCTCCTCGAAGAGGAGTACGCGAAGCTGCTCGCCGCGAAGAACAAGGACGTCCACGACGACTCGAAGACGACCACCCTGCCCATCGCGCGCGCCGTCGTCGAAGCCATCGTCCGCCACCCGACCAAGGGCCCCTGGTACATCGACCTCCTCAATCTCAATCTCAACAACCACGATCTGAAGACCGCCCAGCAGCGCATCGCCCGCTACTTCGAAGCCTTCGACCGCGACGGAACGCGGATCACGGCAAATCCGGATCTCTCACCCGGAGGGACAGCATGAGATGGCATCCGTTGCCAGCTGCGCTGCAACGATCTGCCGCCCGCTACGCGGACTCACCAACCCGCACCCCGGTTCCCCCGGCTGAAGCCGCAATGGCGTTAACTTTAGGCGAGGGCGTCGTCTTGTTGGCGTTCAGCGACTCTCCCACTCGACGCGGAGAGAGTGGCCTGATCAGCGCCGGAGGCGCGGCAGAGGGTAGCCGGTGGCGAGCGCGGAGCGCCGCCACCGGAAGAAGACGGCGTGCAGGAAGTCCGCCCCGGAGGGGCGGAAGAGGTTCTCTGCCGCCCCGCCGGGGCGGATCATTCGCGGATGCCCACGTTTCCGGTGGCGGCGCATTCGCGCTCGCCACCGGCTACCCTCTTTACGCGCCTCCGGCGCAGGTGCCCGAGCCCAAAGTCAACGCCATGGCGGCTGAAGCCGGGGGCTATTTCCTCTTGCCCGCTACGCGGGCATTTCGAGTTTGGACGTTTCGCCGCAGCGGAGGCGAGACGCCCGCGCGTCAGCCGGCGGGGACGCCGGCGGTCCGCTGGAACGAGCCGGCTCAAATACGGTAACGCAGACCGACACAGGACCGCCGCCGTCCCGGCGGCTGACAGGCCGGCGTCCCGCCGGCCTGGGCACGCGAAGCGCGCCTTTGCCCGCATTTCTCACTGCGCGCGGGGATCCCTTGACAGGGCTGTCATCCCGAGCGTCGTACCGCGGGACCTGGGCGGGCGGGGCGGCAAGCACGCGCATCGAGCCCCTCCCGCCCAGGTCCCTCGCTCGACGCTCGGGATGACAGTGTGAGAAATGCGCGCCTAGGGAGCCCCGGGCAGAGCCCGTGGACGTCAATCCCTC